>ONLM01000012.1 GCA_900318695.1 uncultured Eubacteriales bacterium
ACCTGTAAGGATCGTTACTATGCATCTATGATGGGGGCATACGCTGTTGAACTTCTTGCAGAAGGCAAGTCCAACCGAGTTGTAGCATACAAAAACGGTGAATTCGTAGATTACGATATCCAGGAAGCATTACAGATGAAGAAGGACATTGATGAAGATCAGTTCCGTATCGCAAAGATGCTTGTACGTTAATTATTACTGAATTTTATTAAATTTCCGGGGACGCGTTTACACGCGCCCCCTTTCTTGCTAATTTATATGAAGTAATTTCACGCCTAACGGCAGAAAACACTAATTTATATATACACAGAAAGGAATGCTCATGGCACAAAAGGATAAAGAAGGAAATAACACCGTGCTCTGTGCGGCAAATTCCTATAATCAAAAATTTTTCATTAATCCGGATTTTTCAAATCTTCCGGAAGATGTGCAAAAGGAATTAAAGATCATCTCTGTTGACTATACCGAATCCATTGGCGGTATTTTTCTTATGGAATTCAGTCCGGAAGGTGAAATGTGCCTTAAATCGATGCATGATGACACGGATTATCTTTTTGACGACGAACATGCAAATCGACGTATTCAGGAACTCAGTGAGAAATATCAGACCCTGTTTTCCAAGCTCAGCATGTATTATCGTGCAATGAAGGCGCTCCGTGCAGGACAAAAGGCAGGTATTGATTTGAACCGTCTTAACGAGCACAAAGACATTGGCGAGGGAAATACCGATGGACATGCCGAAGTTCGAAAGGCCACCAAAGAAGAACAGGCCGCTGCCGAAGCAGAGAATGATGTTCAGGCAAAGCCTACCGGCGAATGGGATATGCCGGTGCATCCGGATGACGAACATGGCGAATTTTCAGCCTATCGGACGCTGGATGATAATGGATTCATCTAATTAAGGAAAGAGTTTTATGACCGTTAAAATAGGAAACATTGAATTAAAAACGCCGGTTGCCCTGGCTCCCATGGCAGGTGTCAGCGACTTAAGCTACCGCCTGATCTGCGAAGAAATGGGTGTGGGACTGGTGACTACAGAAATGGTAAGTGCCAAGGCCATCTTATATGATAACAGAAATACTTATGAACTGATGGAAACCGTGCCTTCAGAACATCCCATTGCCGTCCAGCTTTTCGGTTCCGAACCGGACATAATGGGAGACATGGCCGCAAAGGTTCAGGATCGGTTCGATCTGATCGATATCAATATGGGCTGTCCGGTACCGAAAATTGTAAAAAACCATGAAGGTTCCGATCTCATGAATCATCCGGAACTTGCTGCAGAAATCGTTCGAAACATTGTTTCAAAAGTATCCATTCCGGTTTCTGTAAAATTCCGTAAGGGCTTTTCGGAAAATGAGGAGCTCGCACCGGAGTTTGCAAAACGCATGGAGGATGCCGGTGCCGCCATGGTCACGGTACATGGCCGCACAAGAGAACAGTATTACAGCGGAAAAGCCGACTGGAATACCATCCGCAAGGTAAAGGAAGCGGTATCCATTCCGGTCTTTGGCAATGGTGACATCTTTAAGCCGGAAGATGCAAAACGGATGATGGATGAGACCGGATGTGACGGTGTAGCCATTGCCCGCGGTGCAAAGGGAAATCCATGGCTGATCAAACGAACTGTAAAATACCTTGCAGACGGAACTTTACTCCCGGAAGCAACCCTCACAGAAATAATAGATATGGTCCATCGTCACGCGGAAATGATGATGAAACATAAAGGTGAATACATTGCCGTTCGCGAAATGCGGAAGCACGTTTCCTGGTATACCGACGGGCGTCCGAACTCCGGTCGGCTTCGTGACAAGGTCAATCATGCCGAATCGATGGAGGAACTTCTGAAAATCGTAGATCGCATGCGATAACTCGTTGACAAAATTTTATAAAGTGTATAAAATTACAAACCGTGTAAAAACAGTAGAAACGACGGCTCCCGGGGTTCCTGGAAGCTGTCTTAACTTTACATATCACTTATGTATATGCGAAAGGAGCTATGATAAACATGGCAGAAGAAGCAAAGAAGAACCTACTTACTCGTGCCGGTCTTAACAAGTATGAGGCTGAGCTTCACAATCTTAAGGTAAATCGCAGACAGGAAATCGCCGCAAAAATCAAGGAAGCAAGAGAGCAGGGCGACCTTTCTGAGAATGCCGAGTACGATGCAGCGAAGGATGAGCAGAGAGACATCGAGGCAAGAATCGCTGAGCTTGAGACTCTTCTCAAGAATGTTGAGGTCGTAGACGACAGTGTTGAGGGTGAAATCAACGTTGGCTGCCGTGTAAAGCTCTATGATGTTGAATTTGATGAGGACGTAGAGTACTTCATCGTTGGTTCTTCCGAGGCAAACAGCCTTAAGAACAAGATTTCTAACGAGTCTCCGGTCGGTAAGGCCCTTCTTCATCACAAAGTCGGCGAGACAGTTGACGTTGAGACAGAAGCCGGTGACCTTCAGTTCAAGATTCTTGAAGTAGAACGCGTTAAGGAAGTTGACTGATCCGGAATAAAACAAACATCTTATATTCGATCCATATAAGAGGAAAAGGAGTAGACATGGCAGAGAACCAGCAGAACAATATGGCCGAAGAGAACGCAAAGCCAGTTGATATGAATCATATTCTCCTTGCACGCCGTGACAAGCTCAAGGAGCTTCAGGCAGCAAATGAGAACCCATTTGAGATCACAAAGTTCGATCAGACGCATCATTCACAGGAGATCAAAGATAACTTTGAGACTCTTGAAAATCAGACCGTATCTATCGCCGGTCGTATCATGCAGAAGCGTGTAATGGGTAAAGCATCCTTCGTACACATCGAGGATAAGCAAGGTAAAATCCAGGCTTATATCACTCGTGATGCATTAGGCGAAGATGAGTATAAGAAATTCAAGAAACTGGATCTCGGCGATATCGTCGGTGTAAAGGGCTATGTCTTTAAGACAAAGATGGGTGAGACATCCGTTCATGCAGAATCCCTGACCCTTCTTTCCAAGTCCCTGTATCCTCTTCCTGAGAAATTCCATGGTCTTCAGGATACCGATACACGTTACCGTCAGCGTTACGTTGATCTTATTATGAATGATGATTCTAAGAATGTATTTATCAAGCGTTCTCAGATCATCCGTGAGATCCGTAATTTCCTCTCTAACCGTGACTTCATGGAAGTAGAGACTCCTATGCTGGTTTCCAATGCCGGCGGTGCTGCGGCACGTCCATTTGAGACTCACTATAACGCTCTTAATGAGGATGTTAAGCTTCGTATTTCTCTTGAGCTTTATTTAAAGAGACTCATTATCGGCGGTTTGGAGCGTGTATTTGAAATCGGTCGTGTATTCCGTAATGAGGGTGTTGATACCCGTCATAATCCGGAGTTCACTCTGATGGAGCTTTATCAGGCATATACCGATTACAACGGAATGATGGAGCTCACAGAGTCTATGTTCCGTTATCTTGCAGAAAAGGTTTGCGGAACAACTACTATCAACTATCAGGGTACAGAAATTGACCTTGGAAAGCCATTCCGTCGCCTTACTATGACCGATGCCATCAAGGAACAGTGTGGTATCGATTTCGATCAGATTAAGGATCTTGAGGAAGCACGTAAGCTGGCTCGCGAGCATCATATCGAGTTCGAGGAGCATCACAAGGTAGGTGATATCGAGAACCTTTTCTTCGAAGAGTTCTGTGAGGAAAAGATGATTCAGCCTACATTCATCATGGATCATCCTGTTGAAATTTCTCCTCTTACCAAAAAGAAGCCATCCGATCCTTCTAAGGTAGAGCGTTTTGAGCTATATATTTACGGCCGTGAAATGTGTAATGCATACTCTGAGCTGAATGATCCGATTGATCAGAGAGAGCGTTTTGCCGCACAGGATGCCCTTGCTGCTGCTGGAGATGAAGAAGCCAACCATACAGATGAAGATTTCCTTCATGCTATGGAAATCGGTATGCCACCTACCGGCGGTATCGGCTATGGTATTGACCGTCTTGTAATGCTTCTTACAGACAG
>ONLM01000095.1 GCA_900318695.1 uncultured Eubacteriales bacterium
GGTTTCTCTTGGTATTCTTCAGCCAGAGCCGTTCCCTTCAGAATATGCAACAGCTGCAGTTTGATTCCATCCAGAACCGGATCCAGTCCGGCAAGAAAGGATACCGTTTCCAGCATATCCTTTTCACTTTCTCCGGGAAGTCCCAGAATCACATGAACAACCACCTTGAGCCCGGCCGCTTTCAAACGATGATAGCTGTCCAGAAACACCGGAAGAGTATATCCCCGATGTATATGCGCTGCTGTCTTTTCATGAATCGTCTGAAGACCCAGTTCCACAAATACCGGCTTCTGTGCGTTAAGAAGTTTCAGTTTTTCAAGCATCGGCTCAGAAATGCAATCCGGTCTTGTACCAATGGACAGAGCACAGATTTCCGGCTGATCGATGGTCTCTTGAAACAGACGATACAGGCGCTCCGGATCCCCGTATGTGTTGGTATAAGACTGGAAATAGGCCATAAAATGATGCGGCACGCCCTGCGGAAGTTTTTGTTCCACGCGCTGCCGCGCCAGACGGATCTGTTCCGGAATCGGACTTAACGGAGCCGCAAAATCCCCGGAACCGCCGGCGGAACAGAACGTGCATCCTCCGGTGCCGATACGGCCGTCCCGATTCGGACAACTGCATCCGGACTGCAGGGACAGCTTATAGATTTTCTCACCAAATTCTTCTTTCAAATAATCTGATAATGACCGATATTTCACAGAATACTCCTTTATCCACGGTATTCCTTTCCGGATCTTTTTAGATTCCGGGCACAGAGTTACCGTAGGACCTTACAAATTGTGATTTTTTCATACGAAAACGATAATACTATATCAAAAGAATCTCCCTCTATGCTATGATAATTCAATCTATCATGGGAATCTTACGATACGTTATTCCGTACTTTTCGCTTTTCAAAAAAGAAACTCTGTTTTGAAAGGAGCCGCATTCATGTTTTCTTATACAAACATCCTTTTTCTGGTTTCCATTCTTCCTCCGGCTTATATCATCTATCAGATTCTTCATCAGGACCGGATTGAAAAAGAACCGCCAAAGCTGATTCTGCGTTGTTTTCTCGCAGGCGCTCTGACCGGTCCCTTTGCTCTTATTTTTGAGCTCGTCGGCTATAGGCTGTTATGCTTTCTGTTTGATATCTCCGCAGTGGAAGAACAACCCGGATTGTTTATTGTCTTCCTCCAGAATTTTCTTGTCATCGCGCTGGTGGAAGAGGGGCTGAAATATATCGCCTTAAAACACAGCACCTGGAACAATAAAAGCTTTGATTATCGCTTTGACGGAATGGTTTATGCCGTTGTTGTCTCCATGGGATTTGCCGCACTGGAAAATATCGGCTATGTATTTCAATTCGGGCTCATCAACGGCCTTATCCGCGCCGTGACGTCGATCCCGGGACATGCGGTATTTGGCGTCTTTATGGGCTATTTTTACGCGTTATGCAAATGGGCGGAATATAATGAACGAAAGAAGCTTTTTTCCTATCGCTTTCTAAGTCTTTTCCTTCCTGTCATACTGCACGGATGCTATGATTTCCTGCTGTCTACCGGAAGCCTGCTCTTGGAAGTTGTTTTTTTCCTGTATATAATAATATTAGATGCCGTTGCCATTCGTACCGTAAAGAATTTTTCTTTGGAAGACGGTCCTATCGATCCGGCAAAAAATGTAAATGAATTTATATATTGATGTAAGGAGCAATCTATGAATTTAACGATGCTTGGCACAGGCAATGCGCTTGTAACCGAATGCTATAATACCTGCTACGTTTATACCGATGAAACACAGGCACCGGAACATCGCTATTTTATGGTGGATGCCGGTGGCGGCGGTCAGATTTTCACACAGTTAAAGATGGCTGGAATCGACTGGAAACAGATTCATGAAATCTTTTTAACGCATAAACACATTGACCATTTCACCGGTATGATCTGGATGGTACGTTTGATCACACAGAACATGAAAGCCGGAAAGTATGACGGAGAAACCCATATCTATGGTCATGCCGAAGTCATTGCGCTTCTGGATGATATCTGTCGGAAACTGCTGCAGCCCGGACAGATCAAATATATCGGTGATCGCTTGAAGCTGATTCCGGTGGATGACGGCGAAAGCCGTATGATCAACAATCACCGCGTCACTTTCTTTGATATCGGTTCCACCAAGGCAAAGCAGTTTGGATACACTCTGGAAACAGAAGACGGTAAAACCATCTGCTGTTGCGGTGATGAGCCTTATAATGCAGACTTCGAGGAACGTTATGCCCGTGGAGCCGACTGGCTGCTTCATGAAGCCTTCTGTCTCTACGGCGAACGGGAAGAATTCCATCCTTACGAAAAGCATCATTCTACTGTAAAAGACGCAGCAGAGCTGGCCGCCGGTCTCGGAATTCCTTCTCTGGTACTGTATCATACAGAAGATAAAAACATCCGGAATCGTAAATCTCTTTATACCGGCGAAGCGGCAGCATATTTCCATGGCCGCATTGAAGTTCCGGATGACCTTGAAACCATCTCTCTATAACCGAAAAGTATTAAAAAAACTTCGCAACCGGCATATACCGGATTGCGAAGTTTTTTCTTTAATGTGTATAACGGTCAACGATCGAAGGCTCGTATTTTGAAAAATAGATTTTCTGGGTATGGTAAATACCGAAATTTCCGGAAAACGTATAGGTAATGGCAACCGCCATCAGGAAATACGGTGCGGCTTCAAATCCAAACATCTCAAAGCTGATGAGAAGAGCCGCCAACGGGCAGTTGGTTACACCGCAGAATACACAGGTCATTCCGATCGCAGCGGCCAACGGCATATTTACGTGTGTAATTGTAGCAAATGCCACACCGAAGGTTGCCCCGATAAAAAGAGACGGTACAATTTCACCGCCCTGATAACCGCCGGATAAAGTTACCGCCGTAAACAGGATCTTTAAAAGAAACGCAAACAGCGGAAGCGAAACCTTCGGATCCGTAACGCAGGCGGCAATGATCTGGGAGCCGGTGCCATTGTATGTCTGACTTCCGACCAGCAGAGTCATAAGAATGATCAGACATCCGGAAACAACGATGCGGAGGTAGGCATTTTTAAAATACGTTCCGAGAAGGCTCTTGGTTTTGTGCATGGCAACGCAGAAAAGAATAGATACCATGGAAGCCGCTATACTTAATCCAAGCGTAATGAACGCATTTCTTACTGTGAACCCCGGAACCGACGTGATTTTGGTACTGGCTTCACTCACATGCATTGCCTTTGCCACGAAATGCGCCGTCAGCGACGCAATCGCACATGGAACCAGCGCACTGTAATATAAAATGCCGACCGTACTGATTTCCATCGGCAACACAGCGGCTGCAAGCGGTGTTCCAAACAGTGCCGAAAAGGAAGCACTCATGCCGCACATGATTACCTGACGGCGATCCTCCCCTTTAAAGTGAAGAATGCGCCCGATCGTATTGCCCAGGCTGCCGCCGATCTGCAAAGCCGCACCTTCCCGTCCTGCGGATCCGCCAAAAAGATGGGTGATCACCGAAGAAACGAAGATAAGCGGTGCCATTACGACCGGAAGACGGCTTCCCTCATGAATTGCCGTAAGCACAAGATTGGTTCCCTTCGGCTGGGGTACTCCGGTCCGGTGATACATAAAAATAATAAATAATCCGGCCAGAGGAAGTGCAAACAGGATATTCGGATGTTCCGCACGGAATCCCGTTGCCTTTACAATCAAAATGGCAAAAAGAGAAGAGACGGCTCCTACCAGAACGCCTGCAACAACGCCGAAAAAAATCCATTTTACAATGTTCAGAAGTTTCTTTGATACAGAAAGCAAATAATCACGAAACACTTTTGCTGATTTCATTTTACGTTTAAACTCGATTTCTAAATATTTGCAGGAATTCCGCATGCCGGACAGGAAATGAATTCCGCATGACTATTCATGCAACGAATCCACAGCCAGCTTCAGACATCCCATAATCCCCTGATCATCATGAAGAGAGGCCGGTACAATATAATGCTCCATATCGTTCAACTGTCTGGTATTGAGATAGCCGTTCAGCATAGAGCTTACCTGCGCCCGGATTTCCGGGAACAATTGCTGCTGATGCATTACACCGCCGCCCAGAATAATCATCTCCGGGCTCAAGGTCAGGATCAATGTGGTAAGTGCCTGTCCGATATAATAGGCCTCCAGCTCCCAGACCTCCTGCCGGTCTGCAAGCTCGCTTCCTTTCTTTCCCCAGCGTTCTTCAATCGCAGGTCCTGCAGCCATGCCTTCCAGACAGGTTCCATGGAACGGACAGTGGCCCTTATAGGTATCCTTCGGATGAACAACCATAGGCATATGCCCAAGCTCCGGATGCAGCATACCATGCAGGAGCTTTCCGTTGGTCATTACGCCGCCGCCAATGCCGGTTCCGATTGTGAGATAGATCGCATCTTTCAGTCCCTTGGCCTGTCCGTATGTTACTTCTCCAAGCAAAGATCCGTTGACATCCGTATCAAAGCCGATCGGAACATGAAGCTCCCGCTTCACCGTACCGACCAAATCGAAATTAGCCCAGGCGAGCTTTGGCGTCGTTGTGATATAGCCATATGTTTTCGAATTACGGTTAAGATCAATCGGCCCGAAGGACGCAATTCCCAATGCCTCTACCGGATGTGCCTTAAACCATTGAAGGATCTCCGGTATGGTTTCTTCCGGTGTCGTTGTTTTAATCGAGACCTGCTCCTGAATTTTTCCGAATTCATCACCAATCGCACAAACCATTTTGGTTCCGCCAGCTTCTAAAGCACCAAACATGATACCTACCTCGACTTTCCGTATTTTATGACGAAAATTTTTATTTTTTTTAAATTGAAAACGAAGTGAAAATAAAGTTTTTTCTTAACCATTCAAGTTTAATTTAGAGTGCTTTAAAAATCAATGCCGAAAACGGTTCACCGTCATTTTAACCAAAAATATACGTTCCTAATTGACAAATGAATTTTCCGCTTTGTCTTGTGTAAGTGGAAAGGTTTTTCTATAATAATAGTAGTGATCATATGGGGTGAGAGAATATGAAGGGAAAAAGAAAAAACATTTCAAAATCATCGGTTTCCATATCCTGTTTTGAAGACAGGCTGAGCCATCACTACAATGAATTAAAATGGCTTTACAGCGAGCTTTATCACAATGATACCGCTGCTTTTGATTATTTTATTTCCATGCTGCGTCATTATGCCGACGAGCGAAGCGAAGATCTGAAAGAATGGGATGATGCCCGTGAAATGGTGCCGGACTGGTACCGTGGCAATGAAATGCTTGGAATGCAGATGTACATTCATTCCTTTGCCGGGACACTGAACGGAGTAAAAGAACATCTGAATTATATCCGGGAAAGCGGCACCAACTATCTGCACCTCATGCCGTTCCTTGAAAGTCCGGTAGGGCGCTCGGACGGTGGTTATGCCGTTTCGGATTTCCGCAAAGTCGATCCGGCCTACGGTACGATGGAAGATCTGTCGGCACTGACGGCAGAAGCGCACCGGCAGGGAATCAGTATCTGTATGGACTTTGTCATGAACCATACTTCCGAAGATCATATGTGGGCCAAGCGCGCCAAAGCCGGTGAAAAAGAATATCAGGATCGATACTTTTTCTTTGATGACTGGACCATTCCCAATGAATTCGAAAAAACCGTACCACAGGTGTTCCCGGAAACCGCGCCCGGAAATTTCACCTGGTGTCCGGAAGCATCTAAAGTGGTCATGACCACTTTCTATCCATACCAATGGGATCTGAACTATGCAAATCCGACGGTTTTTAACGATATGACAGCAAACATGCTGAATCTTTGCAATCATGGCATCGATGTAATCCGTTTGGACGCGACTCCGTATATCTGGAAAACAATCGGCACCAATTGCCGGAATCTACCGCAGGTTCATACTTTGGTGCGCATCATGCGTATGGCATGTGAGATCGTCTGTCCCGGTACCTTGTTACTTGGGGAAGTAGTTATGGAGCCAAGCAAAGTCACACCTTATTTCGGAACATTGGAAAAGCCGGAGTGTCATATGCTCTACAATGTCACGACCATGGCTACCACTTGGCATACCGTGGCAACACAGGATGTCCGTCTGATGAAGCATCAGCTTGGACAGGTTTTTGCCCTTCCGAAATCCTATCTTTTTTTGAATTATCTCCGTTGCCATGATGATATTGGCTGGGGACTCGATTATGCCTATTTAAAGCAGTTTGGTGTTGATGAAGTTCAGCATAAACGTTTTTTAAATAATTATTTTCAGGGATATTTCCCGGGAAGCGACGCCCGGGGCGAGCTCTATAACGATGATCCGCGTCTGGGGGATGCCCGCTTATGCGGAACAACCGCATCCTTATGCGGAATCGAAGCTGCAGAATACGAAGGGCGGAAAGACAAACTGGATCTTGCCATCCGACTGGACCTTATGCTTCATGCATTTCTGCTCACGCAAAGCGGATTACCGATCATTTACTCCGGAGACGAGCTGGGGCAGCTGAACGATTATTACTATCACGAAGATCCGTTAAAATGGGATGACTCCCGTTATCTCCATCGCGGAGACTTCCATTGGGAAGACGCAAAAGTCCGGAATTCCCGTACCAAGCGTCCGGGCCGAATCTTTAAAGCTTTAAAAAAGCTGTATTCCCTTCGCAGCAAACATATCGTATTCGAATCCGATGCAGATTGCTGGATCGTGGAAACCTATAACGATCATATCCTTGGCATCGGCCGCTATTATAAAGGTGAAAAGCTTATTGCTCTTTTCAATTTCAGCGTCCATGACGAAACCGCCTGGATCAACGAACAAGAAGAGTATCGGAATTTGTTAACGGGCAAAAAGCAGCCGGCAAAAGCCGTCGGGATCCCGGCACATGATTTTGTATGGCTGATCACCCGTATGCATTGACCCGGTTCATGCATTTCACGCTAGGAGGACACCATTGCGTAAACTTATTTTCTTGGATATCGACGGCACATTGACAGAAGCGGGGACAAACGTTCCGCCTGCCTCAGCGGTAAAGGCTCTTGAAACAGCCAAGCAGAACGGACATCTCCTGTTTCTCTGCACCGGTCGCAACCCGGCTATGCTGGCGCCTTTGCTTCGCTACGATTTTGATGGAATGGTTGCCTGCTCCGGAGGCTATGTCTCCGTTAAAGACAAGGTACTGTATGATCATCCCATGACAAAGGAGCAGTTGGATCTTGCTCTGGATTCTCTTCATAAAAACGGGGTTTTTTGTACGATTGAAGGACGGAACGGTTCTTTTGGCGATGCTGATCTGAAAGAATTTCTTTCAACGACCGACGGCGGAAATTCCGAGATCGAACGGTGGCGGAAGGCATTGTCGGAAAACCTCGGTATACGGCCTATGAAGGAATATGACGGCCAGCCGATTTACAAAGTGGTTATCATGGCACGACAGGCTTCCCAGATTGAAGACTGCCGCAAACTGCTGGAAAAAGATTTTAATTTCGTGCTCCAGGATGTACCGGCTCACGGGTGCGTAAACGGAGAACTTGTGAACCGTGCTTTTGATAAGGGACACGGGGTAGAAGAGATTGCCAAATACTATGGTGTTCCGTTGAGCGAAACCATTGGCTTCGGAGACAGCATGAATGATCTTGAAATGATCGAGACAGTCGGTACTTCCGTCTGTATGGCAAACGGTTCTCCGGAACTCAAAAAACGAGCCGACCGGATCTGCCCGGCCGTTACGGAAGACGGACTCTACACAGCCTTTTCGGAACTTGGACTTTTAGAAACAAACTGATTTGTCTATTTCATGCCGTGGTTGTATTCACAGCATGTTTTATAGATCCGATATCTAAGGGGGGATACCGGATATTTTAAAAGGATGGTAATGACAATGGCACTAGACTACAGAAAATGCGCACAGGAAATCGTAAACCATATAGGTGGACGCGAAAACGTTGCACAAGCAGCGCATTGTGCGACCCGCCTTCGCCTGGTCATCAAAGACAACAGCAAGGTTGATAAGGAATATCTTGATAATGTCGAAGGCGTAAAGGGTATGTTCGAATCCAATGGCCAGCTGCAGCTGATCATCGGTACCGGAACCGTCAATAAGGTTTATGATGAATTTTTGGCTATCACAGGCATGAGTGCGGCAACAAAAGACGACGTAAAGGCCGCGGCAGCTGCGAGACAGCCGCTATGGAAACGCCTTCTGAAACCGATCGGTGACGTTTTTGTACCGATTCTTCCGGCTATCGTGGCATCCGGTCTCATGATGGGTCTTGTAGAAGCCCTTGGTAAGGCATCGCCTTCCTTTGCTTCCACCGACTGGTATGCCTTTTTGGATCTTGTAGCCAATACCGCATTCGTATTCCTGCCGGTAATCATCGCGGTTTCCGCAGCACGTGTTTTCGGCGGAAACATTTTCCTTGGTGCCGTTATCGGATGTCTTATGATTCATCCGGCTCTCACCAACGGCTGGAATGCAGCGAACGGCTATGACGTCTGGTATCTGTTCGGACAGATCCGAATCGGAAACTATACGCTGGGACAGATCAACCAGCTGGGCTATCAGGGACATGTTATCCCGGTTATGCTTTCCGTTTTATTGATGAGTAAGGTTGAGAAGTGGTTGCATGCACATGTGCCGGAGATGATTGACCTGTTTGTCACACCGTTAACCACGGTATTCATTACAGCACTTGCCACTTTCGCAATCATTGGACCGATTTTCTCCACCCTCGAAACCATCGTACTGGATGGCGCAAAGATCCTGGTACAGAATCCAATCGGTTCCTGCCTCATGGGTGCATTGTATCCGGTAACCGTCGTAATGGGACTGCATCACATGTATAATGTAATCGAAGCCGGCATGCTTGCCGTAAAGCCGGTTGGCGGTAATATCTGGATGCCGATTGCATCTGCAGCAAACTTTGCTCAGTTCGGCGCCTGCCTTGCAGTCGCCTTGAAATCGCAAAAAGATAAAACCAAATCCATTGCTTTGCCGTCATCTTTGTCCGCAGCGCTCGGCATTACAGAACCGGCGATTTTCGGTATCAACCTGCGATTTTACAAGCCGTTCGTAGGCGGTATGATCGGTGGAGCCATCGGATCGCTGCTTGCATCCTTCATGGGAATTGGCGCTTCCGCGTATGGCGTTACCGGTATTCCTGGTTATCTGACCATTGAACAGCCGGTTCAGTACACCATTGTAATCGGCACCGCCGCCGCAATTGCCTTTGTAATCACCTGGGTTCTTTTCAAGGAAGACGCAAAGGACGAAACAAAGGATACGAAGAGCACCGAGGCCAAGGACGAAAAGAACGCCGCAGAGGAA
>ONLM01000153.1 GCA_900318695.1 uncultured Eubacteriales bacterium
AACGGTAAAAGCTTCAAGGCTAATAATATATTGAGTGTTCTTCTTAAAACCGTTGCCAATATGAAAACCGTCCGTATTTAAATCATAGGTGTTCTTTAGATTTCCAATTGTACCAGAATATATACCATCTGTTTCTGTCCAATCATACGCGTCTAAAAGTTGTGCCTCATCAAAGAGGTTTATCCCACCAAATACACACGTGCCGCTATTTTGGACGCGTTCCTGCGCTGACAACAACACATTTTCATTGGAGAAAGCGGCATTCTTTGGCCAACTATACAAAGCAAGCATGATTGCAACTGCAAAGAATGTGGGGAGTATTCTTTTTAACTCATTACACTTAAACAAGATGCACCTGTCTCACTTTCCTGATAGGTTGGGTAAGAAGAATCTGTATTTCATAAACGAAGCCACTGAAAATAAGTTTTTCCATATTTTACATTATTGGTATTGGTTTTAGTCAGCCAACCGTTACAGTTCAGAGGTAAGCCAAAGATAGGAAAATCAAAGGGAACGAAGATGCTTCAAGATGGCAAAAGCAGCGAGAATCACATTCAAGGAATTTAGGATACAATTTGCAACAGAAGAAGATTGCTGAAAAAATCTGTACGAATAACGATTTTCCAACGGCTTTGAGTGTTCCAAATGTTGGGGCCGCGATTACTACTACCTAAAATCTCGGCATGCTTCCAGTGCAGGAGTTGCTGTCGCCAAACCTCCGTGACAGCCGGAACAGTGATGCATCATACACATTTGCCTCTTACCATCTGATTTTGGGCTATTTATCATTGCACAACGGATAAATCGGGTATTTCAGCTAAGGGCTTGGCAAGGCAACTCGAATTGTCTTACGAAAGCGCTTGGTATCTTCTCGTGAGAATCCGTAGTGCTATGCATGACCAAGATAAAAACTATATGCTGCAAGGCAGCATCGAAATGGATGAAGCCAATTGGGGCGCGTCTAAACATGGTAAAAAACGTGGCCGCGGCATAGAGCGTCAGAAAATTGCAGTTGCTGTATCAAGGGATACGAATGAACATCCACTATTCCTGAGGCTTCTGATTAATCCCGATGTGAAGACATCGACACTTCAAAACGTTGTCAATTCCTGTGTTACGCTTGGTTCTACGATAGAATGTGACGGGTACAAGAGCTATCCAAAGTTGGAAAATGTATCGGTCGATGCCTCAAAATACGAAATCGGTGATCTCAAATGGGTTCACTTTGCGATTGGTAATTTCAAGTCCTTCCTGCTGGGAACTTATCACGGAAGCTGTGGCGATTATCAGCCCTATCTGGATGATTTCTGCTCTCGATTCAATCGCAGATTTCAGCTTGGTCAGCTATTTACTAGGCTCTCACGAGCTGTTGCTACATCTTTTACCTTGCTGAGTCAAGCCGATACCCAACTTTTACAATTCAATTAATCGTTTGCTGATATTGCCTTAATTAATGGTGATATTCTGAATTAAGGGATCCATGGCGTATATTCTTTCCCCTCCAGGATATCGGCGATCCGTTCGCATGCGTGTCCGTCCCCATAGGGATTAACCGCTTTGCTCATTGCGTAATATGCTTCATGGTTTTCCAAAAGTTCAGTGAATGCCTGAAAAATTCTCTCTTCATCTGTGCCCACGAGCTTCAGCGTACCTGCCGCGACGCCTTCCGGACGTTCTGTCGTATCTCTCATCACGAGAACCGGAATTCCTAAAGACGTGCATTCCTCCTGTATTCCGCCGGAATCTGTAAGGCACAGGAAGGATCTCGCCTCAAAATTGTGACAATCGAACACATCGAGCGGTTCAATTATATGGATACGGTCGCAACCTCCCAGTTCCTGAACTGCGACCTCTCTAACAACAGGGTTCATATGGATCGGGTACACGGCTTTACAATCGTTGCGTTCGTCAAGAACACGACGAATAGCCCGGAACATATGATGCATCGGCTCACCGAGGTTTTCTCTCCTGTGGGCAGTAATAAAGATGAGTTTGCTCTCACCCACCCAGTCAAGCTCTACATGGTGATAATCCTGAAGTACTGTATGCCGCATAGCGTCAATCACCGTATTGCCTGTGACATAAACAGTCTCAGCCTTCTTTCCTTCCCGCAAAAGATTGTCACGTGCCAAAGGGGTAGGGGCAAAACTGTACTGTGAAAGGATACCGACAGCCTCCCTGTTGAATTCCTCGGGATACGGGCTGTAAATGTTATAGGTTCGAAGGCCGGCTTCAACATGTCCGACCGGTATTTGCAGATAAAAACAAGCAAGGGCAGTTACAAAAGTTGTAGAGGTATCCCCGTGAACCAACACTACATCTGGTTTGACCTCTTCCAATACAGCTTTAATCCTGTTGAGCACGGTTGTAGTAATACCAAACAGCGTCTGCCGTTCACGCATGATATCTAAATCGTAATCGGGAACAACCTGGAAGATCTTTAAAACCTGGTCCAGCATCTGTCGATGCTGCGCTGTCACGCAGACAACGACCTCAAGCCCTGCCCTCTTTTTCATTTCAAGTATGAGCGGGCACATTTTAATAGCCTCCGGCCGTGTCCCAAATACGGTCATAATTTTTTTCATCTAAGAGTGTGGGTTTTTCGTCGTTTTCTAGTACGCCCCCACGCCCTCCTCTCTTATTCTTTGTTTTCAAGTCCCTCCGACAACAATGTCCGAGTAACTTGTATTACACATCTGTGTTTATTTCGTCATGATTCGTTATGCTCTCTCCGTCCACAGCATTCGCATCGTAGAGATCCCGCTTGATCTGGCTGCTGCTGATTTCCGGGGTACGCGGGAGATAGACAACCTCGACTCCTTCTTCTCTCAAAAAATCAAACTTTCCTGCCCAGTCATCTCCCATAACAAAGGTATCGACATGGTATTCGTGCATGTCTGTGCGCTTCTGTCCCCAACTTTCTTCCGGGATGACGAGATCCACATAGCGAATAGCCTCAACAAGAGCCTTTCTCTGTTCGTAGTTGAAGTAGCAGCGTTTATGCTTTTCATTCCAATTGAATTCATCCGACGAGATAACGACAATCAGATAGTCCCCGAGCGCTTTGGCCCTGCGAAACAGGTTGATATGTCCGTAGTGAAGAAGATCAAAAGTCCCGTATGTTATTACTCTTTTCATAAAAAGTCACTCCGATATTGCTACTCTCGTAATGCCATGCGTCGGCCGTCGCGCTTCTTCCGGTGGAAACTTCATATAGTCTCCATATGTATGAGTGAGAATTTCATGATAGTTTTTGGGGACTGGGAACTTACCTCCGTGAAACTCCATGTCGATCATGTCATAATAGTTCTCTGTTTTTCTGACATGTGCCGTATAGCTCCAACCAGTACCATTCGCGTAATTCCCGACGTAACCGGTATCGACATCGTTATATCTTGTCATCACCCGATAGAGCCTGTTCTCCATTGCTCTTTTGGGAATGATTTTGGATACGCCGTACATCCCCTGCCGCAGCATTTTCTTCCACGGCGTTCTACATACAGATACCCTATTTTTCACAGTAGAGGTAATCATTGCATAGAGGGCAGTCACTTCAAAGTACTGGATTTTCTCGCTAAAGGTACCATGCTTAGTTTTGTCCAAAGGGAAAACATCAATCCATATCCCCGTATTTGTTTCCGGGAGGTTATCTATATCATTCTCGTATAGGGTTCCATTTTTTCTGATCTTTGCGAATTGAACCACTGACTGTGGGTCTGTCTCATGCGTTTGAAGAAAGTATTTTTTGTCCAGAACCTTCGGACATATCTTTAGGAACTCATCGAAGTCATCCCGTAGCATGCATACGTCAATATCGTCATCCCAGGGGATAAAATCGTGATGTCGAACAGCGCCAAGCAGCGTGCCAGCAAAAAGTTGGTAGGGAATATGATTCTCTCTGCAGATCCTATCAAATTCAACAAGAAGCTCGTATTCTACTTCCTGAACTTGCCGTAAACAAATATTTGTACCGGGATAAATATACGCGCTGTAGTCAATCATTGTCTGCCTCCTAAAATTATATGAAGCACACCCTTGTTTGCTTTCTATAATCATTTATACCTGTTTCTGACGTCATTCTCTGACATTCTGATATGAGTTGCCGTAGACAAATGGGACTCGTGAAACTGTAAAACGCCGTGGGTGCCGACCTTATTCAGGATCAAAGCCCCTCGGCAAACGGACATGTTCAAATTGGCATAAAGTTTGAGCCGAACTCCTACTGGCTGTTCAGTGAGTGTCCGCGATTTGACTATACGAAGTTTTATTACCAAATACCAAGCGTACCCTCGTCAGCTTGAAGAGGTAAGTTTTCAGCAAATATAGGAACAGAAATCCCCAGGCAAATTCCTCAAATCCGTTATATACAGAACCCCTGCCTATCACGACGAAAGAATAAGACGCCAAATAGAATAGGAGGATTTTATAGAGATTCTCCCTTTCCCTTGATATTACCGAATCAATTCCGTTTGCAATACCAGCCCACACCCCTCCGAGTGCAATACCAAACCAATTCAAATTTCCAAAACAGTCCGCGAACAGGGTCGGATGCGTTGTCCCTCCGGCAATCATTCCAATTGCTTTTCCCATATACAGATCAAAGCTCTGTGGCTTTAGCCCAAAGGTAAATTGAGAGGGAATATAGACTAATAACATACGTATATATGTATATCCTCTGTTAAATCCCTCAAAACCATTCTTCTGCTCGATAAAAAAGTAGAAATATTGACGCAGGCCTAGTTCTCCGTTGTTGCTGCCGAGAAACTTCAGGACCATCGTATTAATGTATTCCCAAGATAGATTTGACAAGGCATTTGAAATTGTTCCCAAGTAACGAAAGGCTCTGATGGCATAAACGATATAAATTACGCCAATGCCTAAAACAATACCGGTAATGATATGCCCTGTCCTTATTGTTTTGATTTTTAAAAGATACAGGGAAATGAAAAAAAGCAGCACAGGCAATATCTGAACTCTGTTTCTTGTGATAAGGACAAGTATACAGAAAAGCAGTAAAACAATTCCGGCTTTTATTCTTCGCCCGGTTAAAAAGAAAAACAACGATAAGCCAGAAAACATGAAGATAAAGCGAATCGCCAATCCAGCTATACTTACATAACCGTGTTGAATGGAACGTGCACCCGACCAAGATGTATTCATCATTCCACCTTCCGCACGAACTATAGAAGCAATATAGCCTATAATTGCTATGAGAAAAAGAAAAAAACAAAGCTGCTCAAACGCCGTTCCTTCGATCCCAGATTCTCCAATTTCAAAAAATCTATTTGCGCGAAGTGCAACAAATCCAACGCTTTTTCGAGACCTAAAAAGAAGATAGACAAGGCAAAAACCAACTACAAATACTGACGATTTCAGTATTGTTTCCGTGGAAAATGCCATATCTTCTATGATTGCTGTGACCAAATGCGGAAAAGCAAACATAACAAATAGTGTAGCCCACAAAAAGGCCGCTGCTGATTTCTTTTTTACTTCTGCTATTAGAATATAGCTGATTAATGCAAACTGTATTAATCCAAATAAAACACTAAAGAAATACATGGGTAACTTCCTTGAATGATATTTACTGTATGCTATTTATTCTCTTCACAATAGATTCACACAGGGCCCGGTCGTTGTCACAAATTGTATGTGTATGGGTATATTTTACCACGCGCTCCGAAAAAGCATCATATTCATCTGTAATCTTATTAATACCCCTAAAGTATTCGTCGTCTGAAACGCCTATCCCTTCTTCATCGCATATTCTTTTCAAAGGCGGGTTTGTGGTTGTCACAACAGGTTTTCCTTCATATAGAAATTCATATAGTTTACCGGATGCACACAACCGATTATTTGTGTCATATTGTCCGTAATTCACAATACCGATATCACTCTGAGAAATCAGATATTTCAATTCATCCTGATTCAGCTGCCCAAGTAACGTGATATTCTGTAAGTCATTGTCTGAAATCAACCTTCGGATGGTACGCTCATCGGCCAGATCACTGTTTCCCACAAGATAGAGCCTGCATTTTTTGCTGACCCTTCCCAGATTTCTGACCAGGACATCATTTGTCCTGCTGACGCTGCAACCAGAAGAAGACACAAGCCGAATCTCCCCCTCCTGAAGATAAGGGGAAATTTTTTTCTCGGCTTCTCTCCTACCAAATTCGGAGGAATACTCCAGTTTTCTGAGATTTTCGTAGGTCAGCGGCAAACTGCGGAGACTATATTCGCGCTGCATGATCTCTGCTCGCTCCTTGTTTGCGCAAATAACGATATCCGCCTTTTTTGCCATCAGTCTTTCAAAGACACAGCCGAGCTTTCCTGCAAAGTGCCTGACTTCGCGGAGAAGATAAAGCTCCCGACAGTCCTGGACTGTAAAACGTGGCTTCAATATCTTACGGATATAAAGTCCTGGAATCGTGGCTTTTCGGTTATCGAGAACAAGGATATCAATATCATGTAGGCTGTTTGCGAACTGGATCGACTCTCTGATAAAGGCACTGTAAGATAAATTACAGACCCTCCTTTTTTCGGAATTGGCAACACTGCCCCTTGTAAAAGAATACACGGTGCCCAACTCTTCAAATACAGTCAAAAGGCTTCTCAGCCGTCCGTCATAATCCAGATCGCCATATGATATCAGAAGAATAGTCATTACGATAATCTCCGTTGTTCTTTCTTGCGCAAAAGCTCGGTTACAGTCTCCAATAGCGCATGCCGGAGGCTTTCAATTCGTCCACTCGATAAAGGCTCTTGACGTCCAGGAATACCTTTTCGTCGTCAGGTACGTCACGAAACAGGTTTTTAACCATGTAGATCGGCAAATCTCTAAATTCTTTATGCCCCACCGCGACGATGATGCAGTCGGCGTCTTTGACTTCCTCAAACGGGATGAGATCCACGCCATACTCATGCTTTGCAATTTCGGGATCGGCCCAAGGATCCGTGACCAGCGGCACAATATCGTATTCTTTCAGGCGCTTGATGATGTCATTGACTTTGCTGTTGCGGGTGTCCGGGCAGTTTTCCTTGAAGGTGATTCCAAAGATATATACCTTTGCATTCTTCGGGGCCTTCCCAGCCTCGATCATCTGCTTGATAGCAGCGTCTGCTACGAAAGCGCCCATACTGTCATTGACCTTGCGTCCGTTGAGAATGATCTGGCTGTGATAGCCCAGCTTCTCCGCAACGTTCGTCAGATAGTAGGGGTCAACACCGATGCAATGACCGCCAACAAGACCGGGCTTAAAGCCGAGGGCGTTCCATTTGGTGTTCATACCGGCGAGCACCTCATCTGTATCGATCCCCATACGATCACAGATCATAGCGATTTCGTTCATGAAGGCAATGTTAATATCACGCTGGCTGTTTTCCACGACCTTGACTGCCTCGGCTGTCTTTATATTGGAAACCGGGAAAGTGCCTGCCTTTATAACAATATCGTAGACCTTTTTGATCACAGCAGCGGATTCCTCATCCATGCCTGAGACAATCTTGCGAATGTTCGTCAGTGTATGTACACGGTCGCCCGGATTGATGCGTTCGGGAGAGTATCCGATTTTAAAGTCTTCACCGCATTTGAGCCCTGATTCCTTTTCCAGAATAGGGATGCAGATATCCTCAGTCACACCGGGGTACACGGTGGATTCATAGACTACAATCGTGCCGGGTACCATATTGCGGCCTACGATACGGGAGGCGTTCTCCACCGGCTCGAGATCCGGGTTGTTGTCATCCTTTACCAGAGTAGGCACCGCAACAATGATAAATCTAGCCTCGCTCAGCCGCTTTTCGTCGGAGGTAAAGTCCACAGTGGTCTTGCTGATAACTTCGTTGCCGACTTCGTTGGTGGGATCAATGCCGCTCTTGTACTGCTGGATGCGCCGTTCATTATGATTAAATCCAATAACTTTGACGTGCTTTGCAAATTCCACCGCGATGGGCATGCCGACATACCCCAGTCCAACAAGCGCCAGCTTGTCCTTCCCCGCAATCAGATTTTCATAAATATTGCTGAACTGAACGTCGCCCATCTTACATTACCTCCAACAGACTGTTGATTATATATTCTTGCTCCACATTCTCCAAATAGGGATGCATGGGAAGGCTGAGAACCCTCTGTGTTGCGGCAATAGTGTTGGGATAATCAGTGTCGCTCAGCTCCATCCATTTATACGCTGCCTGTTGGTGCAGACCGCGAGGATAGTAAATCATTGAAGGTATTCCTTTCACCTTGAGTTCTGCCTGTACTCGGTCACGCTGTTCTTTATTCTCGAGCAGGATCGTATACTGTGCCCAGCTGGAAAGGTATCCCTCAGGAACTGCGGGAGTCACAACTTTGTCCGACAGCGCTGCCGTATATTTTTCTGCGACACGGTTTACCGCATCCAACTCATAACTCTCAAAAGCCTTGAGCTTTGGCAGCAGTACTGCCGCCTGCAGCGTATCGAGACGAGAATTCATGCCAACCTCACGGTTATCATACTTATCCTCCGGGGATTTGCCCGAGGCTCGCAAGGAGCGGAGTCGCGCATCGATTGCATCTTCGTCGGTAAAGATCGCGCCGCCGTCGCCGTAGCATCCCAAAGGCTTTGCGGGGAAGAAGGAGGTCGCGGAGATGTCCCCGAAGGAGCAGGCGCGTTTTCCGTTGATTGCGCCGCCGAAGCCCTGGGCCGCGTCCTCCAAAATCCGAAGCCCGTATTTTGCTGCGATTTTTTCAATCTCCGGGAAATTTGCGGGCAAACCGAAAAGATCCACCGGGATAATAAATTTCGGCGTAAGTTTCCCCTCCGCCAGCACGCGCTGAATCTGATGTTCCAACGCCGCAGGACTCATATTGAAGGTGTCTAAATCAATATCCACCATCACAGGCGTTGCACCGATGATCGAAGCGCAGCCCGCTGAGGCAAAGTATGTAAAGTCTGATGTGAAGACCGCGTCACCCGGTCCTACGTCATAGGCCATCAAGGCAAGCTGCAGCGCCTCTGTGCCGTTGGCGACGCAGACGCAGTGCTTCCGTCCCACATAGGCGGCAAGCTGTTCCTCCAGTTCTGCAACCGGCTTGCCAAGGATAAAACCGGTGCTTTCGATTACGCTCTGAATCCCGGCGTCGATTTCCGGCTTCAGGGCTTTGTACTGTGCATATAAATCTCGAAATTGCACTTTTACACCTCTTTTAGTATTTATAGAAACCTTTTCCGCTTTTTCTGCCCAGATTTCCACTTCTTACCATTTTTTTCAAAAGCAAACACGGTCGGTATTTGGGATCCCCGGTTTCCTTATACAGCGTTTCCATAATGGCGAGGCAAACGTCCAATCCGATCAAATCGCCCA
>ONLM01000018.1 GCA_900318695.1 uncultured Eubacteriales bacterium
AATGCCGCGATGATGGGACGCTGTGTACAGCGTTCTGTAAATTCTGTTATTTTCCGGTAGCTCGGCCGAAAATCCTGTCCCCATTGCGAGATGCAATGCGCTTCATCTACCGCAATCATAGAAATCGGAACACAGGAAACAAAGGCCTGAAATGCATCCGTCAAGAGTCGTTCCGGCGCCACATAAATTAATTTATATCGCCCCCGGGAAGCTAACTCCAATGCTTTTTTCTGCTGTGCTTCGCTTAGGCTACTGTTTAGGAATGCCGCGTGAACGCCGGCCAGATTGAGTGCCTGCACCTGGTCACGCATAAGAGAAATAAGAGGAGAAATAACCAGCGTGATTCCGGGAAGAATCAACGCCGGTACCTGATAACAGATGGATTTTCCTCCGCCCGTAGGCAAGATACCGAGAACATCCCGACCGTTCAGAATATGGTCGATGATTTCCTCCTGTCCCGGGCGGAAGGAAGAATATCCAAAGATTTGTTTTAGAACATCATATTTCTTTTTTTGTACGGCTCGTGTATGAGCGTCAGATTCGTAGGATGGCTTCATAATCACGAGTCTAGCACATTGCTGCAGTGGATGGAAGTTTTCTTTCCGTACTACAGTAAAAGACGGCCGGCGGTAATAAATTTACCGGATTTGCGGTCAAACAACAGAATGTTTTTACCGCTCAAATGAATTCCTACCTGATCACCTATGTGATATTCATTATTTCCGAAGATCACTCCGGTAAGAAGAAAATCTTCCTGAATACTCAGTTTTAATGTGGACTCCATTCCGGTCGGCATTGCTCCATATATCGTTGATTTCAATGCGCCATCCGGATCGATGGAAATGGCTTCCGGACGGACGCCCAGCACCAGATCCTCGTTGCTGAGTACCGGCTCTTCCCGGATAGAACTGTCCTCTTCCACGATTTTTTGAATATGATAACGGAATACTTCATCCTTATTGCTTTTTTCCACTGCATTTTTTTCTTTGAGCCGTGCATTTTCCAGTTCTTTTTTTGTTATCTCCGCCTGATCTCTTGTGGTGAACCAGGCCGAAATATCGATAGGATCATTTGGCACAAAACGCCCTTTTACACCATGGAAAATTTCCAGATCGATGCTGCCGTCCGCTGCCTGCTGCCCCTTGGCTTCTATGAAATTGATGGACGGATTTCCCACAAAGTCTGCCGCAAAGATATTGGCCGGGCGATTGTATACGGAAAGAGGTGCTTCATATTGCTGTAATACTCCATTATTGATAAGGCAGATCTTGGTTGCCAGTGTCATGGCTTCCATCTGATCATGCGTAACATATACAAATGTGGAGCCGGTTTCTACATGTAATCTCTGCAGCTCATACCGCATTTCGAGACGAAGCTTTGCATCCAGGTTGCTCAGAGGCTCATCCATAAACAGAACCTGTGGTTCGGGCGCCAATGTACGTGCAATCGCGACTCTTTGCTGCTGACCGCCGGACAACTCTGCCGGGTAGCGATCCATAAACATACCGATTTTGACGATACGGGCGACATGACGTACACGGGAATCGATTTCTTCCGCACTCAGTTTGCGAAGCTCGGTCATTACGCTTCCATTTTTGATAAGCTCAAATTTATCATTGAGAGATTCCCCTTTCGCGGCATGATTTTCAATCAGCGTCTGCAGTTTTTTCTCCATGGGAATCCGTTTTTCATCCGCGGCCTTTTGCGGATCGCTTTCGTTCTGAATGCCTAAAGCCAAAAGCTCTTTCGCCGTCATCATGGATAGAGAAAAGGTATCAATCAGTTTTACATAAGCCTTTTTGATATCCAGTGATCCGCCTTTTCCGCGGCAGTCTTCGATCTGTTCTTTGAATTTTTTTCCGTTTTTCAACGCATGAATCATATCGGATAAGACCTTGGCTTCCAGATCGACTTTCGGAAGCTCGTCTTTAATATTTTTCAGTCCGAAAGAAATATTTTCATATACGGTCATATTGGGCCAAAGGGCATAATTCTGGAACAGGAAACCGACATTCCGCTTATTGGCCGGAATGTTGATTCCTTTTTCTGAATCAAAAACCACCCGGTCTCCAATCTTGATCTGCCCTTCGGTAGGGGTTTCCAAACCGGCAATCATACGAAGAATAGTGGTTTTACCGCAGCCGGACGGTCCAAGCAGAGTAATGAAGGAATTGTCCGGAATATCCAGATTCAGATTATCGACTCCATAAAAATTCTTCCAACGTTTGGTAATGTGACGAAGTGTGATTGTCGGCATATTTAACCTCCTATGCCACTGTCAAGGCTGGCTCCGGTGAGCAGATTGACCATGGTATTAAAGATAAGTATTGTCAGAATGAGAATCAGATTAATGGCACTGGAAAACGCATACAGACCCATTTCATCAAAATAATCCAGTGTCGTACTCAGAATAAAGCCTTGTGTACATAATAAGAGGAACAGGGAAAGTTCCCGAAGACAGGTCATAAACGGAAGCGTGAATCCGCTGATGATCGAGGCTTTCTGAATTGGAATGATGATGCGGACCATTCTTGTAATCCACGGAATATCCTGTATGATTGCTGCTTCTTCAATTTCGTTCGACAGCTGCAGCATGGAGTTCAATGAATTCCGCGACGCAAACGGTATATATTTCACTACACCTGCGATGATCAGCAGCGTATAGGTATTAAACAGATTAACATGCTGATTGCTGAACAGAATGAAAAATGCTGCGCCGACGGCAATCGATGGCATAAGATATGGAAGAAAGGCCACATTGTTCACATAGTTGGCCCATTTGGACCGCCGGTTCTTTGCTACCGCATAACCGATCAGCGTACCGATTGTTCCGGCAATCAGTGCACAAACCAGTGCAAGAAACAAGGTTCCGCGAAAGGCATGCCAGATGGTCGGATTAAACAGAATGCCTTGCTGTCCATACATACCGTTTTCGGTAATGTTTTCATTGGTAAGCCACCATTTGGCTGTAAGGTGGGATGCATCTCCAGTATAGAAGAAACTGTAGTCACCCGGATTCGGTAGGAAGGTTTCCAGTGCAAACAAAAGAATCGGCCATAGGGAAGTAAAGAACGTAAGAAGAATATACAGTAAACCCATGATCCACTTTCCGCTTTTTCCTAGATTCAGCTTACTGAGCTGCCCGGATTTTCCGGTTACCGTCGTATAGTTTGCACGTCCGGTAAGCGAGGTCTGATTGAGACCAAGAATCAAGACGCCGAAAAGCATCATAAGGATCGCAAGGATACTCGCTTCTCCTGTATACTTTGAATTTAACGATATATATTTTGTGGACAGGGTTGTCAGTCCGAGATAGTGCGGC
Source organism: uncultured Eubacteriales bacterium (assembly GCA_900318695.1). Taxonomy (GTDB): domain Bacteria; phylum Bacillota; class Clostridia; order Lachnospirales; family Lachnospiraceae; genus Oribacterium. Next base: position 3,323 of record ONLM01000018.1, read on the forward strand.
ACCGGGTAGGATCCCATGGCGGAGCCGAAAACCAGAAGAATCGTACTGAGAATCGCCGGCTTGATCATTGGCAGCGTAATCCGAAGCATAATCTTCCATTTCGGAGTATCCAAAATGGTAGCGGCTTCTTCCAGATTTGCATCCATGTTTTTAAAAATGCCGCCGATCAGAATATAGGCGAAAGGGGCATAATGCAGTCCCAGTACCATAGCACTCGGGAACAGTCCCAGACAGAACCACTTTGGCATACAAAAGCCTGTAAGAGCTGCAATCAGTCCATCGGAAGTTCCGCATACCTTATTGGAATTAAACATATGCTGCCATACAACGGCCAGTGTCCACTGCGGCATGATATACGGAAAAATAAAAATGGAACTCAAGTACCTCTTGAACCGCATATTTGTTCTTGTTACAAGGAACGCGAAAAATCCGCCGTAAAGAATGGAAATGGTGCAGGTCAGAACAGACAGAAGTACGGTGTTCATGAGCGGTTTCCAAAGATTGGTGCGGGCAAGTCTGCTGGTAAAGAGATCGATATAGTTTACGGTACTGTATCCCGTAGAGCGACCGGTCAGATGCTGATCAATGGTTCCGGGATGAATCTGAAAGGTATCTTTTACGATGGCAATAATCGGAGCGACGGTACTAAATGTCAGCACGATACCAAACAGAAGCAGAATAAGATTTTGCGGTTTGGAAAAGAAAGTTTTGATTTCATTACGGAGAATAGATCTGGTACCGATTGTTCTCTCCATGTTTGTCACCTCCGGTGAAATGGAATGCAAAACGCATCCGGTATACTATAGGGGACTGCATTTCTGCAGTCCCCGGATGTCTTTTGATCAGCCGGCTGTCTGCTGATCCGCATATTTGGTCAATGTCTCGATCCAGCTGCCTACGCCGAATGCGGCATCGGCACAATATCCCGGATCTTCCAGAACCAACGCACCGGTTGTAGTCCACCAGTCATAGCCACGGTCATCCTTTGCCGGGAATTCATCCTGTCCGGCATCATTGAAACCGCCCTTCTTATGCTGGAACTTGGCTTCGGTTGCTTCGGCAACCTTAGGGTTTGCAGAATAGCCGCCCATATCCTTGCCCCAGGCGCTGAAACCGTCTTCGGTGCAGGTCATATACGCGATAAACGCACATGCGGTCCATGGCATCGGGCTGTTCTTTGTCAGGAAGAGATAGTGATTATAACCATAACCGCCAATGCCCTTGTATCCATCCTGATATGCTGCAATCTTGATATTGTTTACCGATACGGTTGCAGATTCCTCTACAGAACGGAGTTTAGAATAAACGATCAGTCCGGACTGGTCCTTTGCGGAAGCATCTACCAGAGTATTGCAGATTGGGCCATCATCGGTCTGGGCATTGTAGTTTTCTACCCACAATTTAATCCATGCAAGAGCATATTTTCCGTTTTCACCAAGACCAAAATCATCCGCATCGGATGCAACCGCCTGAATGGTCGGATCAAAATAAGCCTTGTGTTCTGCATCCAGCGCATCGTATGCTTCCTTCAGCACACCGGCATATTTATCTTCGGTCAGCATATAAAGAAAATTCTTTCCGACAAGCTCAGAATCAATATCCATATAAAGAGGATGCTGATCCTTGTAGATGAAATCCCAGCAGTTTTTGAATTCGGCCGAACCGGTAGAGTTGTACATGAAAACTTTATTCAATGTCTGTAACGGTAAATATCCGTCATAGGCATCCGGGGTTGTTCCATTGGCCTCCGCCCATTCTTTTGGAATAAAGGTCTTCAGAATATCGGTATCGGTCATCTTGGTCTTAATCTGGTTACCGTCCTGAATCAACGTCATAGCAAAGGTTCCGGTACTCTTCAGGGAATCTGCCGTCAGCTGTTCAAAAATCTTATTGTTCTTTGGCTGCTGCCACTCGAATTCCATCTTGTAATTCGGATCCAGCGTCTGAAGATAGGCGATAAACAAAGGAAGTGCCGTTTTTCCTCTGGATGAATTTCCGACTCCGTAGAAGGTTTTTCCATTGGACTCCTCAATGGCCTTTTTGGCAAGTTCCTCCATACTCATGCCTTCCGCTTCCTTAATAATCGCATCGATTCCGCTTAAAGCCGTTTCTTCTGCTTTGGTTTCTCCGGAAGCCGCCGGTTCCTGATTTTGTGCTTTGGTTTCTTCCGTTGCCGCCTTTGTAGTTGTTCCCGCCTCCTGCTTTGCGGAGCCACAGGCAGCCAGCATGCTTAATGTCATAGCAGCCGTAACGACGAGTGCGATGAGTTTACGTTTTCTCATATGATTCCTCCCATACAATTTTCGCAGCAATGTTGTTAAATATCGCTGTCTCAGAGAGACCGTAATGTGCTTTTTAACATTGCTCTTTTCTTATGTATTTATGATATCTTGTGATACCGGTGAAATATATGGGACAAAAATGATATTTTTTGGATAAATATGACATAATGCAAACAAAGGCAGTACAAATATCAGCAAAAACGCACAAATATCAGTTGATTTCTCCTCCTCGCTCTTGAAATTCGGACGGCGTCATCCCGGTCAGTTTTTTAAAGGAATTTGAAAAATATCCCATGTCATGGTAGCCAACCATCTCGCTGACTTCATAAACCTTGTATCGAATATTTCGCAAAAGACGCATCGCTGTTCGCATGCGATAATATGTGATATAGGTATTGATGCTTATTCCGGTGTCCTTCTTAAAAAGGCGGCTCAGATGTCCTTCCGAAACAAGAATCGCAGAAGCAATCACCGTAATACTGATACCGTCTTCACGGTAATGATCCTCAATGTAATCGAGAGCCGCCTGTACATAGCGGTTCATATCTGCCGTTTTTTTCTTTAACGGCAGAAGTTGTTCATCCGCATCCTCGTCATTTCCGCCTGTGTTTCCTTTATGAAGAAGATCCTGTCCCAATACCCGGCGGATTACATTCTCCAGTTCACCATCCCGGAAAGGCTTCAGAATATAATCGGAAGCCCCCAGACGAATCGCCTGCTGTGCATATTTAAAATCATTATAAGCCGTCAGAAAAACGACCTTTACATCCAGATTTTCCTCCCGTAATGTACGGATCATATCGATACCGTCCATACGTGGCATACGTATATCGCTTACAATCAGATCCGGATGTTCTTTTCTGGCAAGTTCCAGGCCTTCTTCGCCGTCTTTGGCCTCACCGATGACGACACATCCAACCTTTTCCCAATCGGTTCCTTCGGTAATACCCAGACGAACAAATTTTTCATCATCTACGATTATTACTCTAATCATCATGAACTTCCTTTTTCTACGAATTTTTATGTATTTCTGCGGAAACTTCTTTCGGTGCTTCTAAAGCATACGGAAAACGCAGCAGAACTTCGGTTCCGACCTCCGGAAGTCTTCTGGCCTTCAGACCGTATTCTTCGCCGTAATAAAGGCGCAGAATGGTATCTACATTGGTAAAGCCCAAATGTCCCTTCAGCTTTTTCTGATCGTGGGAAGCAAGTAACTTCAGCATATCATCCGTAATGCCATGACCATTGTCCATCACCCGAATTTCCACATCATCGCCTTTTCGGCATGCGGTGATTTTTACAAGTCCATCCGTGACACCATCCAGTCCATGAATAATTGCATTTTCCACGACAGGCTGAAGGATCAATTTGGGAAGAACACAGTTCATCAGCTCTTCCGGAACTTCTATCTCACAGGAAAAGGTATCTTCAAACCGAAATTCTTCGATAGCACAATAACTTTCAAGTACATCGAGAGCATCCTGCAGAGTGACAAAACTGGAACCGCTGATACTTCGCCGTAAGAGTTTACTGAGATTTTCTACCAGCATGGCAATTTCCGGAACATGATGCGCCTTTGCAACCCATTTAATCGTGTCCAGTGTGTTATAAAGAAAATGTGGATTCAGCTGTGCCTGTACCATGGCGATCTCTGTGGCATTCAGCTCCTTTTGCTGGCGCACCCGCTCTTCCATCATGTGCCGGATCTGTACCGTCGTTTTATTAAAGCCTTCGGAAAGCTCTCCAAATTCATCATCCCGCTCTGTTGCAATATGTGCCTGCAGATTTCCGTGTCGAAAATCCCGCATAGCACCATTTAGTTTCCGGATCGGACGCGAGAGATAATTACTGACATAGCCTGCCAAAAAGGCGCTGACCAGAATTGCGAGAACAGCCAACAGAAGAAGAACACGAAGCATCGTGGAATAAATGTTCTCATTCAACGCCGGAGGGGTAAGGTAGAACAAAATGAGGCCGGTCGTCTCAATCGGATGGCAATACACATTGACATTCATGTTTTCCTGAAGATGCTGCCGGCGAAAAAGATTGGTACGGATTGCCTGAAGATTTTCCTGATTTCCCAGATTTCCGCTTTCGAAAAGCGGTTCATAAAAACGGTTTAACAGAAAAACGCCATCGTTTCCGCTATACATTCCGTTCAGAATCTTCATAAGATTTTCTTTTTTTACCGTAATCACAACATAGCCTTCATTGGCATTGATTTTTTTGGCAATCTGTAAGGTCATATCCCGCATGAACAGGCCTTCGTAAAACGTTTCAACCTGTATTTCATCCGGGTTCTGATCGGCGCGTGCCAGGATTCCGAAATCCTTGGGAAGCGTTTTGATCGTATGTCCACGGTCAGTTGTGTAGATGCATTTGTCACCGGCATAGATGTCAACAACCGAAATATCCCGAATGGTACCGGTTTCCCGATATAAGGCGGCATAGACATTGGAACTTTGCACATGACCCCGACGCAATGCCTTTTCAATGTCGGCATCCTTTTCAATTTCAAGAATAACTTTCCGGAAGGTTCTGAACGAATCCTCCAGTTTTCCGGAGATCAGCCTCTCCTGCTGCATATCCTTTTCTGCAAAATCCTGTTGCACATGAATCCGAAATAACATAAGGAGTAATATACCGCTGACAAGCAGTGGTATAACCGACAACAGAATAAATGACATCAGGAGCTGGCGCCGGTAGGATTTATTGATATAGGATAACATCTTCTATTCCTCCCATATTTTCCGGAAGGCTTCCAATACAGCATCCTCTTCCCGGCTGGCTTTCCTGAGATCAAAGGGAAGGATAACGAGCCCTTCTGTTTTTTCCACGGTAGAAAGATCTTTCCGAACGGCTCTTCGATAGAGATTCGTTACTGCAAATCGCTGCACCCCTTCGCTCACCATAAAATCAATGAATTTCTCCGCATTGGCACGATGCGGCGCTCCCTTTATGATTGCGGCACCATCCGGAACTGCAGAAGTCCCTTCCTGCGGATAAACCATAGAAATATCATTGCCGCGCACGATTTCTTTCATGGCGGTTTCTTCCAGTGTGATGCCGACCAGCATATCACCGCTTTCCACACGCTGCATGACATCACCCGACCCGCCGGCCAGTTTTCCGTCCAGCGTATGACAAAAGATCGGTAATATTTCGGATATTGTTTTGCCGGTGGCAATGCTCATAGTCTGCAAAATTGTATAACTGGTGCCGGATCTTGCCGGATCGGCAAAACTGAGCGTTCCCTTCCAGCGATCAGTCAGAAATTCCTGCCAGGATTTCGGCGCCATATCCCGTGATACCAGCTTATTGTTATAGATAAAAACAATGGGCAGCACCGTAAAAGGAGTCCAGATATTTCCTTCAGATCGAAGCTCCGGAGACAAGGCCTCCTTCCTCGATGTTTCGTAAGGTGAGAAGCAGTCTTTATACGCTTCCAGCACTTCTCCGCCCCCTCCGAACATGATATCGGCTTCGCCTTCCGCTTCTCCTGCACGGATGGATCGCAGCAGTTCTGTGGTTCCGCCGGGATGCACTTCGACATAAATGCCGGTCTGTTCCTCAAATTCCTGCAGGATAGGACGATAAACATCTTCCTTATGTGCGGTATAAAGAATTAGCTTCTGTTCTTCCGGAATATCCGGAAGTTCATAGTCCATGTTTTTTTCGGAAGCATGAAATTTCTGTACTCTGCCGCAGGACGAAAGCATTGTAACAAGGCATATTAGAAAACAACAAAAAAGGACCGGAAAAGGAATGATTTGAAATTCCTTTGTCCATGTCCTTCTGTTAAAACGATACTGATCCATACGTTTAACTCCTGCCAAATATATTTGACACTCACATCATTGACATTAGTTTATCATATTAATCCGGTATTGTCTTCTATACTGTCTTCGGATGATTCCAGCGGTAATAGAAATACAATGTTTCCATAATGCAGGTAGCCGTCCAGCCGACCGGGTAGCCAAAGCCGACAACCCATGGTACATTGATCACATAATGTGTTATGAGATAAAGGTAGGTCTGGCGGATGGCCACAAAACCGATAAGCATAATAATCATTGGTGCCCGGGAATCTCCATGTCCGCGCAATGCTCCGGCCAATACGTGGTTTACCGTATTGAACAGGAGGAAAAAGGTATTGACATGAAGGAATACAGCCCCGGCACGGATAACTTCCGGATCGGAAGTAAACAGCCGTACAGAAAAATCGGCAAAAACGAAGAGGAGGACTGCAATCACGAAATTGATCAGTACCGCCATGCCTACGGAAATTTTTGTTCCGAGCGTCGCCCGTTTTTGATTTCCCGCGCCGATATTCTGGCTTACGAACGTGGTGGATGCCATGGCAAAGCTTCCGATCGGAAGCATGATGAACTGGTCAATCTTATTATAGCATCCCCATCCGGCCATGACCGCAGACTGAAAATGGTTGATATAAGATTGCACAAAGACATTGGAAAATGCCGTAATGACGGACTGGATTCCCGCAGGCAAACCAACCGCAAAAATATCTCGTAGAATCAAAAAATCAATACGGAGATCCGGAAGAGTCAGCTTATATATATCTTTCGTACCCATAAGCAGCACCAGAATCAGAATCGCCGATATAAACTGTGAAATAATCGTTGCTATAGCAACGCCGGCTATACCGAGTCCGGCATTTAACACCAGTACCAGATCCAGCACGATATTCATGATACTGGTAAGAATCAGAAAATACAACGGTCTTGTGGTATCTCCAACCGCTCGTAAAATTCCGCTTCCCATGTTATAGATCAGAAGACCGGAAATTCCCAAAAAGTAAATGCGGAGATACGTGCCGGCAGGTGCAATTACGTCTTCCGGGGTATCCATAAAATCAAGCATGAAGCGTACTCCCTTCACGCCAATAATCGTAAACAAAATACAAAAGATAAACGTCGCGGCCATTGTTGTTTCTACGGCTTTATGTAATTGCTTTTCATTTTTTGCACCGAAGTAACGTCCAATGATTACGCCGGCGCCTACGGAAAACCCGTTAAAAAAGAAAACCGCCATATTGGTGATCATAGTCGTTGCGCCAATGGCTGCCAACGCTTCGGTACCGACATACTGTCCGACAACAATGGAGTCGACGGTGTTGTACAGCATCTGAAAGACGTTTCCCAGCATCAAGGGAAGAGCAAACAGAAGAATCTGTATTGCAATATTGCCCTGTGTCATATCTCTTGTTGTCGTTTGTCGTTTTGCTATTCCCACGATATTTTCCCCCTTTTCTGATTTTACAGTATAGCAAAGAAAGCATGGAAGGAAAACTCAAAAAACGCCTTCAAGGCATCGGCATTGCCGTTTTACCTTGAAGGCACAAAACTGTCTGACAAACCTGCCGGTATCGTTTTTCCGCCGGATCAGTTTTTCACAGCATCCTTATATACACGGTTCAGTGCAACGGCATGGTATGCAACCCCCTTTACACGAGAGCTTACCATGGTGGCATTACACTGCGTATACAACGGGAACTGACTGGCGTCATCCATTAAGATCTTTTCTGCTGCAAGAAGCTTCTGCCAGCGTTCTTCCGGCTTGGAAGCAGCCGGACCGGATGTGCAGTCTTCCAGAAGTTTTGTATATTCCGTATTCTCCCAGTCACCGTAGTTATAAGTATTTCCTTTTACCCACATGCCAAGATAGGTCATTGGATCCGCATAGTCCGGACCCCATCTAGTAAGACCCAGCTCAAATTCGCCGTGTTCCATATCCTGAAGCCGCTGCTTTTTCGGTTCTACTTTCAGATTTACGGTAAGTCCCGGAAGCGCTTCCTGCCACTGTTGCTGCAGTACAGTGGCAACCTTCTGCGGCGCGTCATCGGCATCCAGGATCAGTTCCAGTGTCATATGATCCGTTCCCAATTCCTGAAGACCCTGTTTCCAGAACTCCGCTGCCTTTTCGGCATCGCTTGCACAGACATCCTTAAACATAGTTTGATCACCGGAGAAGTCGGTGCCATCCGGACCAGCGGCAAGTTCCAACGGAACCATGGTATATGTCGGAATGGAACCGTCCTTCAGAACCTGTTCTGTCAAAGCTTCCCGGTTGATGGCAAATGTCAATGCCTTACGAATATTCAGATTCTGCAGTTCTTTGGTTTTCCCGACATTTGGTGTCACATACCAAAGATAACCGGCGCCGTAAGAAAAGAATTCCGGATCCTCCTTTACCTGATCGACCTGATCACCGTTGAGAAGCGTCATATCCAAAGTACCGTTCTGATAATTCATTAAAGCGGTTTGCGAATCCTGAATGACATGATAGCTTAATCCGCTCAAATGTACCCGATCCGCATCATAGTAATCCGGATTTTTCTTCAAATGAAAATTGGTTGTTGCCGGCTCATATTGATCCACAATGAATGCACCGTTGGACAGAGTCGTCTCCGGGCTTGTGCAGTATGTCGTCGGACAAGTATTGAAAAACTTTTCGTTTACCGGATAAAAAGTAGGGAAATACATAAGCGACAGGAAATAGCTTACCGGTGTTTCCAGTTCTACCTTTAAGGTCTTATCGTCCACAGCGGTAACACCCAGTTCAGATTTATCTTTTTCTCCGGCAATGATGGCTGCCGCATTTTTGATCTGACCGATATCGCTTAACATATATGCATATTCCGCGCCGACATTCGGATCTACGGCCCGCTGCCATGCAAAGACAAAATCGTGCGCCGTAACCGGATCGCCATTGGACCATTTCGCATCCCGGAGGTGGAAGGTCCAAGTCAGACCGTCGTCACTTTCCTCATAGGATTCTGCCAGTGCGTTGATGGTTTTTCCATCCTTGTCCGGCTGTGTCAGACCATCGGTAAAGCAGGCAACCACTTCCAATGACGTACCATCGGTACCAAGCTGCGGATCCAGAGACTGCACCGGCGTTTCCACCATAATCTGCAGATCGGACCCCTCTGCTCCGGAAGTCGCTGTTCCCGTGTCTGTCTGAGCCGCTGTCGTCTGTGATCCGGAATCCGAAGTGTTTTGTCCGGAACCCGAAGCAGCCGGTGCGTAAGCAGAACTGCCGCAACCGCTGAGACCCAAAGTCAGACATGTCATGAGTGCCAATGCTTGTGTCTTAAAACGATACTTTTTCATAATCTCCTCCCCTGTCCGAACGTACCGGAGCTTCACCGCGCAGTGATGAAGATGCCCTTAGAGTGCATACCGGATGGTTCGGATAAAATTTGTTTTAAGACATTATAAGCGATGACTTTAAAAATGCATAAAAGAAAAGAAGTTCTAATCTATACAGATTTGGAATTACAGCTATAAAGGTCGGCGGCCATTTCCGGCAACATTTTCCGTACAATTATTTCTTCAATTCACGAATAGTTTCAAGAATATAATCAGTGAGTTCTGCTGCAGAAGCATCTTTTGTTTCCGTAGTAAGAACCACCTTTTTTTCTGTCACGGTACAGATTTCCAGTGCCTGATCGAGAATGGCTTTTCGATCAGCATAACCGATATGTGCCATCATTTCACCCATAGCACGGATCAGAGAGCATGGATTAGCGTAATTACCACGGCCATGACTCATAAGATACGGAGCCGTTCCATGAATCGCCTCAAAAAGCGCATACTGATTTCCGATATTGGAACTGGATGCGGTGCCGAGACCTCCCTGCTGCTCTGCCGCAACGTCGGTAACGATATCGCCGTACAGATTCGGAAGTACAATAACCTCCATCCCTGCGTTAAATTCCGGATCCAGCATTTTGGCAGCCATCGCATCCACCAGTTTGTCCTGTACTTCGATTTCCGGATATTCTTCTTCGCCAACACGATGAATGGTTTTTAAGAAATTGCCATCCGCCAGTTTTACAATATTGGATTTGGTTACAACGGTTACATTCTTTTTCCCGTTTTTACGGGCAAATTCGAATGCAGCACGGGCAATGCGTTCCGCGCCGGGTTTTGTGCACACCTTAAAATCCACTGCCAGATCCTCATTTACCTCGATTCCCTTATTTCCCCAAATATATTCTCCCTCGATATTCTCCCGGAAAAAGGTCCAATCAATTCCCTTATCCGGCATTCGAATCGGACGGACTGCCGCAAAAAGATTCAGTCCGCGGCGAAGCAACGAATTGGCGGATACCAGATTAGGATATGGATCTCCCGGACGCGGTGTCACAAAAGGTCCCTTGACCAGAACATCACATTTTTTACACTCATCCATGACATCCTGCGGAAGAGATTCCAACAGTTCGGAACGACGCTCAATGGTCATCCCTTCAATTTCGTGAAGCTCCACACGTCCGGATGCGATCTCCTCCTTCAGAAGCTCGTTTACAATACGAACAGCCTGTTCCATAATAATAGGGCCTATACCATCACCCGGAAGAATACCGATTCTGATTTTGTCGAGCTTTGAGAAATCCTTTACTTCTCTATCCTTTTTCATGGTCTCAATGCGTGCGTCCTCGCTGCGGATCAGATCTCCAAATTTGGCCTGTGCTTCTTTGATTTGTTGTTCTGTGATCATGATATACTCCTTTACAATAGAACGAAAAAAACAATTTTGATTCTTATTCTGAATCTCTGAATATACTATTCCATGATTTTGTTTTTCAAAAAAATCATAAATTTCGCTTACACGAAAAAATAAAATATGCTATCATGCAAAATAATTATTGGTAGTCAGTGCGTTGGAGCGCAGCAAGACGAAAGATTCTTGCTGTAGCTCTCTTTTTTTTGCTGTTACCGAATGTATCAATAAGGAGAAACTATTATGCCAAAGAATTTATTTGAAGATGTTGTTTTTACTGCAGTTATGGCTTTTTTCATGGTCTATGGAATGATCTGCTATAACATTTCCATTGCAACCGGTGGTATGACCAATCCGGTATTTTTAATGGCACTGGGTGAGCTTAAAATCATGTGGCCGGTTGCCTTTGTGTTGGAACTTCTCGTTGTCGGAAAACTGGCACCGAAAATTGCTTTTTCTTTCATGCGCCCTACCGACCGTCCACAGTTTATTACGTATGCGGTTTCCTTCTGCATCTGCTCAATGATGTGTCCGCTTATGAGTCTTATTGCCACTTTTCTTTTTAAGACACCATCCGTCGGAACCTTCGTGCAGACTTGGGCATTAAATCTTCCGGCTGCTTTTCTCTGGCAGTTCGTAGTATGCGGCCCACTGGTACGTACGCTTTTCCGACTGGTATTCCGGAGAAATGAAAAGGCAGACATCCAGGCCTAAATAACAGCCTGAACGGCTTCATATGGTACAGACATGGTCGAAATGGGATTCCCATTTCGGCCTTTTTTTATTCGATTGCAATCTCTTTTTCGATATAATCAATAAACTCCTGCACGATAGGGCGTCTTCGGGAATCCTTTCCGTAAATAAACCAGGTACGACGTTCCACCGGAGAACCATCCTTTTTGTGAAGCGGTATCAGATTTAAATGATATTCATTCAGATAATTATCCGGAAGAAAACATAAAAGATAGCCCTTATCTTTTGCCACGCTGCGAAATGCGAATTCGATGTACCCGGCATCTTCTGTTTCGGTTCCGATTTCTGTTCCATACTGCTCTCTCCACCAGTCGCGGATCAATACTTCCGTTTTTTCATTGGTTTGATAGGAAATCCGATTCCGGTTCGGCAAATCATCCAGACATACCGGTTCCTTCGTAAGACAATAAAGCTGCGTGTATTCCAGCAGATCCCGGTTTACATTTTCGCAGTAATCACTGCGGATAATGGCGGCATCCAATGTTCCGTCCAACACCATCTGGTGCAGTGCATCACTTTGTTTATTAACGATCCGATAATTCAAATTCGGATGCGCCAGAGTAAACTCATGCAAGGTATCGTCCAGAGAATACTTCGTATAGGTATATGCGGATCCCAAAACTAACGTTTCTTTTTCCTGCTGTTTCATCTGCTCAAATGTCTTATGGGTTTCTTCCAGAAAACGAAGATAATGCTCCGCCTGTTTTGCTAGAAATGCGCCTTCTTTCGTGAATACAATTCCCATTGCGGAACGTTCTACGATCGGCCCGCCAAACTCTTCTTCGATGGCTTGAATCCGTTTGGTCAATGTGGACTGCGTTTTAAAGACCATCTGCGCCGTTTTGGTAATACTTTTTGATTTACTTAGTTCATAGACAATTCGCCAATCGGAATCCTTCATAGTTACTCCTCTTGATAAGATATGGTTCCACCTTATCTGGTGCAGAAAACCGTTCTTTTATTTCACGGTTTCAGAAAAATGTTACTGTTTTGAGTATACTATGTATCATGCTGGATAGAAAACTGATTTCCTTCATTCTGCAGGAAGGATTCCCTCTTCTATCAACTGCTTTTGCAGATGACGAAGCTGTCCGCCATCCAGAATCACCTCCTTTTGTGCTTCCGAAACATTCACTTTCGTTTTAAAGGAAATTCCTTTGGTCTTGTCGATGACCGTCACTTCTCCAGCGGCAATCTGATCCGGAAAGTTTTCAATCTGGAGCCAATCCATCTGTTCCACTTTGTCATAATCTTCCGGATTTTCAAAAAGCAGTGGAACGATACCATGATTGATCAGGTTCCCGCAATGAATACGTGCTATGCTCTTTGCAATAACGCATTTTACTCCCAGATACATTGGATTAATGGCGGCATGCTCTCTGCTGGAACCCTGCCCATAATTTTCCCCGCCAATGATAATGGATTTTCCCAGCTCTCTGGCGCGCTCTGCAAAGTCAGGATCATAGCGATGATAACAATACTTTGACATCAGCGGAATATTGGAACGCATAGAAGAAAATTCTGCTCCGGCCGGCGTAATATCATCGGTAGAAATATGATCTCTTCCTTTTAAGGAAATACGGCATTCCAGATTTTTTTCCGGTTTCTCCGGCACCGGAAGAGAATTGATATTCGGCCCTTTTATTACTTCTACCTTTTCTGCCTCTTCTTCCGACAAAGGTTTAATCAGCATCGCATCATCAACAAAATAATGCTCCGGTTCATGTATTTCGGAAAGCTTTGCAAGTTCCTCCGGTTCCATTACATCTTCTGCTGCCGCGAAGGTTCCTTTGATTGCGGTAGCCGCAGCCGATTCCGGCGATACCAGATAAATATTTGCATTCGGTGATCCTGCTCGTCCACGGAAATTCCGGTTGGAAGTCCGCACGGCAATTCCGTTTGTCGGCGGCACCTGTCCAATGGCGCAGCATGGACCACAGCTTAATTCCAGGATACGGACACCGGCATCTACCAGCATGGCAAGATACCCATCCTGCATCAGTTGTTTATAGATCTGTTTACTTGCAATCCCGGCCGTACATTGCACATTTTCGTTTACATAATGGCCTTTCATAACAAGTGCAGCTTTGGCAAAATCCGAATACGAGCCATTGGTGCAGGATCCTAGAAATACCTGCTGCACAACCGGATGTTCCTCCAGGCTCTTGATTGGTACAACATGATCCGGCTGATGCGGCAGCGCAATGAGCGGCTCCAGTGCACTAAGATCCAGTGTCATTTCTTCATCATATGCGGCATCCTCATCCGGCAGGAATTCTCGATACTTTTCTCCACGCTCTTGGGCATGCATAAAACGTTCTACGACTTCATCAGCCGGAAAAATCGAAGACGTCGCTCCCATCTCTGCCCCCATATTGGCAATCGTTAAACGTTCCGGCACCTCCAGTGTTTTAACGCCCTCTCCTACATATTCAAATACCTTGCCCAAGCCCCCTTTGATGGTCACCCGACGAAGCATTTCCAATACCACTTCTTTCGCATTTACACCGGCACGAAGTTTTCCGGTCAGGTTCACCTTTACTACCTTCGGCATGGTGAGACGCATAGGGAGTCCGGTCATCGCGGTCGCCACATCCATTCCCCCGACACCGATAGAAAGCATTCCCAACGCACCACAGGAAGGGGTATGGCTGTCTCCCCCCATCAGCAGTTTCCCGGGTTCTGCAAAGCGGCTCGCATGCACCATATGGCAGATTCCATTTCCCGGTCTCGAAACATATACCCCGTACTTTTCTGCAACAGTGCGAAGATAAATGTGATCATCCGGTGTTTTGAAATCAATATAAAGCAGATTATGATCCAAATTGGATACAGAAATCTCCGTTCGCGCTCTCTTTAAACCAATCTGTTCAAAAGCAAGATACGTCATGACCGCATTAATATCATGGGTCAATGTCTGATCAACCGTAACAAAAACATCTTCCCCCGGAACCATGGATCCCTTCACAAGATGTGATGAAATGATTTTGTGTGTCATATTTTCGCCCATATATAACCTCCGAAAACAGGATCTTTAACCAGTAACGATACATGTCTTTTCTGTAATTCATCTTACATCACATTCCTTTATTGAATGAAATGATCAGTTTTAATGTGGCCATTCAAAAAATGAATGGCCATATTAAAACTCTTTGGCCGGATATTACTGCAGACGTTCATTCGAAAGAAAACAAAAAAGGAATCTATTGTTTTGCACAATAGATTCCTTTTTTGTTTTCCACCTAATCTTTGTTTTAATATGCCATCTTGAAGATTTCCAGAATATCCTCATATGCCAGTTCTTTATAACCAATCAGAGTTCTGGTTTTTCCGCGGCTTGTGGCAAGAGCCATCGGTTCGAGATCGGCTTCTTTTATATCCAGTTCCCGTAAAGAAGTCGGCATACCGATGGACTTATAATAATTTTCCTGTAAATCAATGGCCTTTTCAATGCTGGACTCCGGATGTTCATAATCAATATCCACATTCCAGACTTCATGCGCAAACTGCGTCCAACGCGGAAGGTTTGCATGATATACATAGCGCGCCCAGCTGCACCACAACGCAGCCAGACCGGCACCATGCGCGACAGACGGATACATACCGGACACCTCATGTTCCAATTGATGCACCGTAAGCTGGAATTTTCTTCCGCATTGTGTCAGACCATTATGTGCCAGAGACGATGCCCACATCATATTGGCACGAGCGGTATAATCCGTCGGATTCTTCCAGGCATCCAGACCGGCCTTCATAACGCTTTTAATTACCGCAATGGCAATGTTATCCGTAAGATACGTATCCTCTCCCGGGCAGAAGAAACGTTCAATGGTATGCATGGCAATATCTACTGCGCCACAGGCTGTTTGGTACGGACTGACGGAATATGTCAGTTCCGGATTTTCAATGGCAAAATTCATCCGGTTACATTCTGAATTATATCCGCGCTTTTCTCCTGTTTCGGAATTGGTAATTACGCAGGAATTGGACATTTCGGAACCGGCTGCTGCCAGTGTCAAAATGCAGCCTTTCTTAAGAGTCTGGGCCGGAGAAGCTTTTCCAAGTGAAAAGTCCCAGACATCCACTTCCGGATTTGCAACGCCATTTGCAATATCCTTTGCCGAATCCATAACCGAACCGCCGCCGACAGCAAGTATAAAATCCACCCCTTCGCTACGACAAAGTGCAATGCCTTCCCGTACTTTGGAAAGAACCGGATTCGGTGTTACCCCTCCCAGTTCCACATAGGCAATATTTTCTGCCTCTAATGACCGTTCTACCTTATCAAGCAATCCGCTTTTTTTTGCAGAGCCCGAACCGTAATGAATCAAAACTTTGCCGGCACCGGCCGCCTTTACATACTGTCCGACATTACATTCCTCATCCTTGCCGAAATAGACCTTCGTTGGGGTACTGTAGATAAAGTTATCCATAAAATCCCTATCCTTCCTCTCGTTTAAGGTATCGCAGAAATCGATTTTTCTTTTGATTTCACTTATAAAATCATATTACTGATTATATTTTAAGCAGAAGCTGTATATTAGTAAATATGAACTCACAATGTTTTTCTGCCGATTTTCATAGTTAAACCTTCTTTCTCAAAAAATGGTCTGTTGAGCTGTGGTGATAAGCAGAATATAATCTTTTTAGACTGATTACAAAAGAGTGAATATAAAGATGTTGAAGAGCGGGCGGATGAGGAAAATCCGAACATAAGGGTGTAAAGATATGAAATATGAAAACATAAAAAGAGCGGTTTTTCTAAAACGGACAAACCGGTTCATTGCGGAGGTGGATTTAGACGGGCTGAAAGAAACCGTTCATGTTAAAAATACCGGCAGATGTAAAGAACTGTTGATCCCTGGATGCGAGGTTTGGCTTACCGCCCCCGGAACAGAAAATCGAAAAACAAAATACGATCTGGTGGCAGTCAGGAAGGGAAATGGAATGCTTTTCAATATTGACAGCCAGGCTCCGAACAAAGTTGTAAAGGAATGGTTGGAAGGACAGAATTACGACAAGATTGTTCCGGAATATACCTATGGCAACTCCAGGATCGACTTCTATCTGGAATGGGAAACAATAAATATTTGATGGAGGTGAAGGGCTGTACACTGGAAGTGAAGGGAATCGGATATTTCCCCGATGCACCGACAGAACGTGGAGTGAAACATTTACGGGAACTGCAAAAGGCTGTAAAAGACGGTTATCGGGCAATATTGGCTTTCGTTATACAAATGGACGGAGTATCAGAGGTCCGGCCCAACGTGGATACCCATCCGGAATTTGGCATTGCACTTCGGGAAGCAACGGAAGCCGGTGTGGAGGTATGGTTTCTGAAATGTCACGTGGAACCGGATTCACTGATGATTATAAATTAAAATCTTTGATCAAACATAAAATCCGGATTCAAGGTATAGGATCGACGCGTGTAGCCGCGCCTTTTCATTTATGTGTAGCATTGATATACAGCTCCAGTTGATTGATCTTTGCTGGATCTTCCTTATAGGAGTACGATATATTCTCTGTCGTACTTTTTAACATCACGAGTGCAAGAGTATTTTTTGTATCTTTTATATTAAATGATTCCCCCCGATATTCTACCGAAATCCGGCAATTTTTATCATGGGACGAATACTCTATATCCACTGTGATATCCGGTTTTTCAAATATAGGAAAAAGAATCTGCTGTAATAGCTCCTCTAAAGCAAGACGAATGCGGTATTTTAATGCCGGATTAACATCATTCTGCAACATATATTTATCGAGCTTAGCATGAAACCCAATAAAGTCATAATCACGACTATCAATCACTTCTTCAAAGACCTTGAGGCTCTTAATGAAACGTCTGGTCCGTTCATTCTTTGGGTTATCGAAAATCTCTTCCGGAGTGCCTTCTTCGTAGATTCTTCCCTGATCCATAAAAAACACTCGATTCGATATGGCCCTGGCAAAATTCATCTCGTGGGTAACGATTATCATTGTCTTTCCACTTTTGGAAAGATTTCGTATAACCGCCTGCACTTCTGCGACCATGGCAGGATCCAGTGCGCTGGTTGGCTCATCAAACAAAATGACATCGGGATCCATGCACAGACACCTTGCTATAGCAACTCTCTGCTTTTGTCCACCCGAAAGTTCGTCCGGATAACTAAGGGCTTTTTCTTTGAGTCCTACTCTCTGCAAAAGCTCTATTGCTCTATCATAAGCCTCCTGCCGACTTTTCCCTTTCAACTCCATGGGGGCAAGCATCAGATTTTCAATTACCGTAAGATGTCCGAACAGGTTGAAGGATTGAAATACCATTCCGATTTTCTGTCTTGCCTTTTTTACATCATAGCCCTTAGCCGTTATATCCTCCCCTTCGAATAGTATTTGTCCGGAAGTCGGCGGGTCCAACAGATTTATACATCGTATCAAAGTGGATTTTCCCGTGCCGGAAGGTCCTATGACAGAAATCACATCTCCTTGATTAATAATCGCTGATAGATCTTTTATAGGAATAACACTTTTAAATTCTTTTGTTATGCTTCTAATCTCAATCATTTGTATTTATCCCCTTCAATATATCCGCTTCTCTACGTTTTTTAGGATTTATATCGATTTCGATTCTGCTTATAACTGTTGTCAGGATGCCTCCTAGAATGAAATATAGGATGGCGACTGCAATAAGCGGGAAGAACGCCTCATAGGTACGTCCTCTGACAATATCTCCCATCTTTGTAAGATCCTGCACAGCAATATATCCGACTACCGCCGTAGCCTTGATCAGTGATATAACCTCGGCCTTATAGGAAGGCAAAAAATGGGGGATGGCCTGCGGCAGAATGATCCTAAAGAAAGTTCTCATATCACTGAACCCTAGTGCATAGGCTGCTTCCTTCTGTCCATTGTCCACTGCTCCGACGCCCATTTTAAGCATTCCGAAAACGGCAACTCCAAAGACCAGGGTAAACGCTATGACAGACACTACAGCACCGTCAATAGAGGATTTTGCAAAAACAACATAATAAAGAATCATTAATAGTACGACCACCGGCATCCCCTGTATCAGCCATACCAAAAAATCCGCAATGGAATTTGAAAGTTTCCCTCCTTTTCGACAAAGCATATAGATCAAAAATCCGAAAAGCGTACCGAATACTATGGAAGCGATCGTTATAACGATTGTGGTCAGAATTCCTTCCCAAAACAGCGTATACCGATTCTCTCTGATAAAGGTCTTATCAAAACTCGATATCATTTTTGAAATGAAAGAATGATCGGTAATCTTCTCAGACAATACCGCAAGAACAAGCCCTCCATGACAAGTGGGGTCGGAAAACAGCACTTCCTCCTCCCGCTCCGGCGTCACATTCATATCGGTTGTGAAATCATATTTTCCGGACTCAAGCGCCGGGATTCTTCCTGCAAAGTCAACATCACCGAGTTCTAAAGCATAACCTTTGTCTCTGCAAAAACGGACAATCAGATCGATATCATAACCCACATTCTTTCCATCCTTAATGTAGGACCAAGGCATGTCGGTTGAAGTAGTGACAACTCGGATCGTACCGTTTTCTCCGGTGAGATCCGACATATCAACGACTTTTTTTTCTTCGTCTATCCCCATCCAAATGTCGTCAATCTCCTGCATGGTGCCGTCTTCCCAGCTCTTTTTCAAAAATTCATTGAGTTCACGACATAATGCCGCACTTTCCGCATCCTCTTTTCTGAATGCAAAGCTGACATCCTGACTTTGGATGCGTTCACGAATGTAATCGATCTCAGGAATCTCCCTGTGAAGCGTCTTTAAATTCGGTTCATCGCCTATATAAGCATCGATTTTTCCCGAAAGCAGAGCAACATTAAGATCAGGATAACTGTTAAAATAAAGATGCTCGCTGTCTGGAAAATACGTATTGGCCGCCGCCTCCATCAATGTACCGGTAAGGACACCTATTCTTTTGCCATTGTAATCCTTCCAGCTGAGCGCTCCGGATGAACGTAATTCATTATCCGCTCCGGAACCAGGTGTATCCTGTCCCGCCGCAAAGGCAGCCAAACCTCTGAACGACAGAAGGCACAGAATGCAGAAAGCGCAAAAATACACAATCTTTTTTCTACCATATTTCACGGAAAACATTATGTCCTCCCCCACCTTTTTTATCCATAAATCTTTATCCGTATACTGTCATTATTTGGGTCAAAAATCGCATTCATTTTCTCAGACCGCTACTTACTCTACTCGCTCTAAAACCGTTCCTTCCATTCCTGCCTCTTTCATAAGATCCCTCATTGCTTTCGCGTACAGGTCGCCATGGAATCCCTGATACCAGTCAATATAGAAAAAGTTTCCGACTTCTGTTACCTGGAGCATGATTCCCTTTTCCTGCATGACATGAAATGCAGTCATACGAATCCGGTTACCATATTCTCCGGTACGGAGCGTTCCAAGATAACTGACCTCAATAGGAGTATTCGCGTTTGTACGCTGTTCCATGACGATATTATCAAGCGCTCCTGCCGCAAAGGCCTTTGCATATCCTTCGCATATCCCACGATATACACCGCACAGCATTCTTATATTCTGCTCCGTTGAAAATCCCTTAAGAAAACTTCTGTACATTCCATTTAAAGCCGCATCATCCTTTTCCAAATCCTCCACTTTAAAACAGAAAGGTGCATGTACTACCTGATGCAATAGAGAGTTATGATTTCCCATTACCTTCCGGATACTAACAGGTGCTAATGTACTAATCGGCAGCTTATTTTCCGGATGAATACGGTTTACTGCCCTTGCGAGAAGTACGGTTAGAAGTGACATCGGACTTCCCTGCACGGATTTTGCATAGGTCATGAACTCATTACTTGGTACACATATACAGTATCCCCTGCAGTCTTCCCGTGTCAGGAACAACTCGTCTCTTATGCTTTCACTTGGTACAAATGATTTGCTGCTTAACATAGAACCCATTGCCCTCTTCGGGTCAATGGCATCCACCAAGCGGTATGCATCTGTCTCCGTGCCGGAAACCGCCCCGTCTTTTTCTGTGAACACACCTTCAGGAACTTCATATTCTTTACTGTCGAGCTCGCAGTAATAATGATAAAAGAATGTTTCCAGAACCCGCTGAAAGCCTGTTCCATCAACGGGGATATGATCTGCATAAATCCACAAAGTGTTGGCAAGATAGCAGAATGTCACCGTGTGAAAGTTTCCCTTTCTTTCAAAAGGTTCAATTACTTCGCTTGTTTCCTCTATGACAAAAGGCAACGGATTCTCAAGGAGCACCAGCTTTCCAGCCCTTGTGCCGACGGCATATCCCATATATGGATATACAGAAAGAGTCTTGTCCCAGGCCTGTTTTATGGCATCCGGGTTAACTCGATCATTCATATCAAAGCGGTATGTCATAAAGAAAGCTTTATTTACAGGATAAACGCCCCTTGCAAACATGCCTGCCGTAACCGGGCGTATCTCTTTCCATTTTTCAATCTCGGGATCCCCCTCAATGGCTACCATGAGCTTTCGCTCTCGTTCATATTTTCCTTTCTTTAAGGAGCGGACGGTATCCCATCCATTACACTGTCCGGAGCAAAGGAAGGCATCACACCTTGCCAGAATGTAGAGCGCATAGAAATAATTGACCGTTGTATCTTCCAGAGCGTCCGTGTAGGCCTGCCCATCGTTACTTTTCTGTTCAAACTCGTAGATAAGCGTAGTGCCTTTCTTCTTCATATCGGAAACGCTCATTCTCTCTTGTGAAATTGCGATGATTTTACCCGGAAAAGCAGCCTTCATCTGCGCGAAATTATCTTCATCTTCGGTTGCCAGAAAGATTTTCTCATATCCGCCCTCTTCCATCCATTCACGGATGACCGGTATCATCTGATCAACCCTAGCATGGACACGGTCTGCTCCAAGCGTATTGGTCATATAATCCGTTCCTCTAGCAAGGACACCCAATGTCTTTTTCCCACCAAGCACGGCATCCGCATATTCTCTCATCTCTGCGGCAAACTTATCATCTAGTATACTTTCGTCAAAATTAGCAGGAAATTGTGTGCAATACCATGTTGTTGTAAACACAGCAAGATCTGCTATGGTGATGGTATTCTCTGCAGAGGCATCATCCGGTTTGGGACTGATCCGGAAATATTTGCAAAGAAGCTCCTCTGGATATCTGGTGCAGCCCGGACGTAAGAAAACACTATACCCGATCTTCGAACTCGCGTTGCCTATCATGGACATGAGAGACAGAATACCTCCGATACCGGTAATCTGAGACAGAACCACTTCGACATATTTAAAAGGACCTTTCTTACCGGCGGTGAAATACTGCCAGAAGAACATATTCTGAAATGCCGAAACAGAACACAGGGTTGACCAGTCTCGTTTAGTGTATCCTATATCAAAGGCATTTTGTGTCACTCTAAGTACATTCCTGTCTTTTTCCGGGAATGCCTCTGCTTTGATTAGTTTCTCATTATCATCCAAAAACCATAAAAGCTTCTCATCCAGATAATAAACAGGAATATCCGTATACTTAAGGGCAATACGAGCTACCACTATGCTGTATTCGTCTGTGCATTCAATTTCAATTCTCTTAAACTGTTTAAGGAAATCGATACACAGATCCGCATCCTCATTGTAAGTAAGAAACGGCGCCAAAATCGGACTGCCCTGCGTCATCTTCAGTATCATGCCTCGTGCCTGCTCAGGAAACAGCATCATGTTGTGGGTGTAGACAAGATCATAGTCCGGCACGGTTTTATTTTCGTCAGTGACATGGAAGTGTGTTTCCCCTTCCCTGACCATTGCAAGAGCTTCATGAAATACATTCGCTCCATGTGTAAGCGTTACTAATTTTTCATCTGTTCTTTCGACAATGTTCAGCATATTCTACCTCCTATGTTTTGGGGCTAAGCAGACACTTTCTTTTAAATTATTCTTTTTGTTATTTCGACATTTTTTAAGGCATCATAATGA
>ONLM01000154.1 GCA_900318695.1 uncultured Eubacteriales bacterium
AAAAACAATAAGAAAAATGTTTCCGGAATAGCCGGCATTGATTCCAATCATAACGCCGTCAACGGTAAAGGCCGCAAGTCCCAGTGTATCAAACCAAAATACCAACTGATCGTACCAGCTGACGATCTTATGCGGAAGATGCTTATGAAGGCAAAGCCATAAAAAGATGGCATTGGCAACAACGACAGCTACACCGACATAAAACGGATCCCGAAACGCTTTCGGCGGAATGTCTCCGATAATGATGTCCCGGATGATACCGCCGCCGCAGGCTGTGGTAATGGCAAGAATGTTGATGCCAAAAATATCCATATTCTTTTTTACACCCAAAATGGCTCCGGAAATTGCGAAGGCGATCGTGCCCACAAAGTCCATAAGCATAAGTGCTATATCCATAAAACCTCCCGAGATGATCATCGAATTGGAATCTATTATACAGTCCCATGACCAATTGAACCATATTCCGAACGCCTAGAGCGGGGAATATGGTTCAATTGTAATACCAAAATATAACTCTCGCCATTTTGCTGTGCAAAATGACTACATTATTCGTGTTCTAGTGGGGCCAAAATATCTGTCAGTATCAGTAACCCAACATCATATTGAGAATTTCTTCATCGGTAGAGCGCATGCCTTCACGTCCCATACGGCCGATTCTGGCGATGGTCTCCTCAATGTCATCGACTACGAGACCCTCTCCTGACTTGAAATTGAGCTTATTTACAGCAAGGTCATATGCCAGGAAGCCCATGGAGATGGATGCCGCAATCTTAGCGGCACAGGATGACTTTGCACCGTCACAAACCATTCCTCCGATTGTGGCAATGGAGTTTACCACGATGTTGCCGAGAACTTCCAGAGGCTGGCCTTCTATATAGGCAATGCCTGCTACAGATGCACAGCCGGCGCAGGTTGCACCGCAGTAAGCGGAAAGATCACCGATATATTTCTTCTGAAGAAGTGCAATGAGATCAGCAAATGCAAGACCTCGTATAAGCTGTTCCTTGCGAATGCCTTTTTCTCTGGCGTATACAATGATAGGAACGCTTATGGCAATGCTCTGATTTCCGGAGCCAGAGTTGATAACAACCGGAAGGGCACATCCATTCATGCGGGCATCGCTTCCTGCTGCCGCATAGGCGACGGCTTTAAAACGGTAATCCTTTTCGCCATACATCTGGATGTATCGGCGGCCGATTTCAGAACCGTAAGGATTTTTGATGCCCTCTTCTGCAATCTTGATATTACATTCGATCTGACGTTCAATCAACTCATGCACATCATTCATGTCAAAGCAGTTGACGAATTCATAGATCGATTTGAGGTTCAGAATGGAATTATCATTCTTTAATGCGTTAAGCGGCGGTTTTTCCAGAAGCACTTCACCGTTCTTTTCGATTCGGGTGATGTAGGTGTGCTTTTCTGTTATTTCGACAAGGGAACGGTCATTGCCGGCAAACATTTCTGCCCGGATGTAAAGGTTGTCCTTGCCTGTCTCCAAGTGGCAATGGCAGAGATTCTGTGCCAGAAGTCCCTCCAGCTGAGCGATTTCATCCTTCGTCACTTTGCTTACCACTTCCAACTCAAGAGAAGGATCACCGAAAGCGGCTCCAAGAATCGCAGCAACCTCAAGACCGCGTCTTCCACCGGAGTTCGGCACGGTTACCGCTTTAACATTCTTGATGATATTTCCGCTGCAATACAACTCGATCCGTTCCGGCATTTTTCCAAGAACTTCCCGGGCCTTCGCTGCCGCATAGGCAACTGCAATCGGTTCGGTACATCCCATGGCGAGTCGTAACTCAGCGGTGAGTAATGTTATATAAGAATCATATATTTTTTTATCCATTTGTTTTCTCCATTTTGTTTGCGTTTGCATAGTAGTATACGAGAATAGGGATAACTACATATCCGATTACCATGGACACAATCGCGAAATAATTGAGTGTTGTTCCTGCTTCGGTTGTTGTTGAGAAGCTACCTGCCCAGTTGAATTTAACAAGGAGAAGGGCTGTAAGGACAAGGGACAAAACAGAAACGACAACATCGGTGAAATAGTTCTTCTTTGCTGTTGCAATGGTAGGATTCTTTGTCTTGCCATAGTAGAACATAATGACTGAGATCGGAACAAGTATGAACTGTACAAAACGGGCGATTGTAGAAATAATCATAATACCCTTCATGTCATAACCAAATGCCATAGGAATCACGATCGCAACCAATGTCGTAATGATAAAGGCATTTACCGGGATGTCCTTGGAATTTCTCTTGGCGAACATTGCCGGAACTTGCTTTCTGTGAGCCATGGCTTCCAGAAGTCTAGGTGTATGGAAAGAAGAGGCTACATTGATACCGAACATGGAAACAAATGCACCGATAATAACGATGTTGCGGATAACAGGATTCTGGAATACATCTGCAAGGACAACTACAGAAGAGCTTGTAACCATGGCAACCGGATCGATCATCATAGCGGTAAGAATAATACCGAAGTAAATAGCGGCCACGATTCCAATGGCAACCGGAATTGCTCTAGGAAGATTCTTTTCCGGTTCTTCCATATCTTCTGCACCGCTGGCAACACTTTCAAATCCGGTAAATGCATAGAATGCAGCGACAAGAGCAGTTACAAAATTGGTAACGGTCATGTCCGGAACAAGCTTGGCACCGGCGTCATTAACCAGAGCATCCACCTCTGCCATATGGTTTCCTGTCATCATAGCGATAACAATACCTGCCAAGATTGCAATCACCAGAGCAACACACTTGCCGATCGTGGAAAGGTTGGATACGAGGGAAAAGATCTTTGTTCCCATAACATTGACGATAAAAAGAACGATCATCAGGATAATGAAACCCACGGTCTGCATACCGAATGTAATCTGATCGGATTTATATCCCAGAATCTGAAAAACGGTCTTGATAACGCCTGTAGCCATAACACCCCATGCGATACTTGCAGAAACGAATCGGGTGATTCCGACATAAAGGCCGGCATTGTCGCCAAAGGCAGTTCTGACATAAGCATATGCAGCACCACTTTCACGGGTGTACTTACTTGCACTGGCAAATGTGATTGCCAGGATAACAGCGAATACGGCAGCGCAAATGTAGATAAACGGAGCCATACTGCCTGCCTGCTTTGCGACACCACCCGGTGACAGGAAGATGCCGGTTCCGATAATGGAATTAATGGTTAGTAATACGATTGACCAAAACTTAAGTTTCGTTTTCTGTTCCATAGGTATTCTC
>ONLM01000235.1 GCA_900318695.1 uncultured Eubacteriales bacterium
ATAAGCATCGTATTTTCCTATTTGCAGATTCAGACGTTTCTCAATGATTGCAATGAGCATATTAACGCGGGAATAGTCAATTCCGTTGGCAGTTCTTCGCGGCAGATTAAATGCGGTAGGTACGACAAGCCCCTGAATTTCTACAAGAAGAGGCCGGGTACCCTCGAGACCGCAGGTAACAACAGAACCGGATGCGCCGATTGGGCGGCCGGACAAAAGAAGCTCGGAAGGATTCAAAACTTCACGGAGCCCGTTTCCTGCCATTTCAAAAACGGCGATTTCATTTGTGGAGCCGAATCGGTTTTTTTGCCCATGCAAGATTCGTAGGCTTCCGCTGTTCTCACCCTCGAAAAACAAAACTACATCAACCATGTGCTCGAGAATTTTCGGACCGGCTACGGTGCCGTCTTTCGTAACGTGACCGACAAGAACGATGGCAATACCATTTTCCTTTGCCACACGCAGCAACTGTGCAGCACACTCTCGCACCTGACTGACAGAGCCGGGAGCGGCAGCGACCGTTTCTGTATACATGGTTTGAATGGAGTCAATGACCACGAGATTGGGATGTTCTTCCTGAATGGTTGAAATGATATTTTCCATATTGGTTTCTGTCAGGAACAGAAGCTCACCGGATATGTCTGCGATACGTTCGGCACGCATTTTTATTTGTTTCAGACTTTCCTCACCCGAAATGTAGAGCACGGATTTCTGGCTGTCGACGGCAAGATTTCGAGATACTTCTAAAAGAATGGTCGATTTTCCGATGCCGGGATCTCCGCCTAAAAGGATAAGGGAACCAACGACGATGCCGCCCCCCAATACACGATCAAGTTCGCGAAAACCTGTCGGGATACGATCTTCGTCCAATAATGCAATTTCATCGATTTTTACGGGTTTTTGCCGTGTTGTACGGCCGGTATGAGTATTTTTGCCGAATAGTTTAGAGCCGGTTGCAGATGCAATCGGCTCTTCAACAAAGGTATTCCATGCATGGCATGCAGGACATTGACCTAACCATTTTGCAGACTCATATCCACACTCTTTACAAAAAAATCTGGATGTGTTTTTTGCCATTTCATACCTCTATATTTTTTTATGAATTCTTTTTCTGGCGTAAGGCGGATGGCTTGCGAACGGAAAAAATTAATTTCTTTTGTTCCTGATCCGCTTTGATTCGTACATGATCGCCTTCGTGAACATGTCCGCTTAGGATTTCTTCTGATAAAGGATCCTCCAATTCGGTCTGTATGGTACGACGTAAAGGTCTCGCACCAAATTTAGGATTAAAGCCCTTTTCAATCAAGAAATTACGACCGGATTCATCGATAGACAAAGTGATATTCATTTGACTCTTGGCCCGACCCAGAACATCCTGAAGCATGATGTTGAGAATATCATGCATATTTTCCTTTGTAATCTGGTGGAACACGATCACTTCATCGATACGGTTAATGAACTCCGGCTTGAACATATGCTGGACTTCTTCCATTACACGACTGCGCATGAACTGATAATCTCTATCCTTCGAACCGTCGCCGGAATCAAATCCCAGACGTTTCGGGCTAATGATCTGTTCGGCACCTGCGTTGGAAGTCATAATAATGATGGTGTTTTTAAAAGATACCTTTCGGCCTTGTGCATCGGTGATATGACCGTCATCCAATACCTGAAGAAGAATATTTAATACATCCGGATGTGCTTTTTCAATCTCGTCAAAAAGAATAACGGAATATGGATTACGCCGTACTTTTTCACTTAACTGTCCGCCTTCATCATAGCCTACATATCCTGGAGGGGATCCAATCATTTTGGATACGCTGTATTTCTCCATGTATTCGGACATATCGACACGAATCAGGTTGTTTTCCGAGCCGAACATGGCATCGGCCAAAGCTTTGCTGAGTTCGGTTTTTCCTACACCGGTCGGGCCGAGGAACATAAAGGAACCGATAGGTCGTTTCGGATCTTTGAGACCGATTCGTCCGCGCTTGATTGCCTTTGCAACTGCCCGTACGGCTTCTTCCTGTCCGACAACTCTTTCGTGCAGAATGGATTCCAGCCGAAGCAGTTTTTCTGTTTCGGCTTCTGCAAGCTTCTGTACAGGGATTTTCGTCCAATCAGAAACCACATTGGCAATGTCAGCTTCTGTGACATGCAGCTTATGCGTATCTTTGGATTTATTCCATTTTTCAAGTTCATGATCGAGCTTGGTGCGCTTTTTAATCTGCTCGGCCTTTATTTCGGAAGCACCGCTGAAATCTTCCTTTCGGATGCAGGCTTCCTTTTTGTCCTCCAGTTCTTCAAGCTGTGACCGCAGCTTTCGGATAGAAGCCGGCTCACCCGCGGAATGAATACGGATTTTTGAGGCTGCTTCATCAATCAGATCAATGGCTTTATCCGGCAGATACCGGTCATTGATGTAACGTACGGAAAATTTTACGGCGGCTTTAAGCGCTTCATCATCCATAATGACATTATGATGCTCTTCGTACTTTGGCGCGATACCCTTTAAAATGGCATAGGCCTCTTCTTCGGAAGGTTCATCTATGGTCACAGGCTGGAAACGGCGCTCCAGAGCAGAGTCTTTTTCAATATGTTTGCGATATTCATCTAATGTAGTAGCACCGATAATCTGGAGTTCTCCACGTGCCAGAGCAGGTTTTAGAATGTTGGCAGCGTCAAGAGCGCCTTCCGCACCACCGGCACCGATGATGGTATGAATTTCATCGATAAAAAGAAGAACTTCGCCATCTTCTTGTGCTTCCTTAATTACGCGTTTGATACGTTCCTCAAACTCTCCGCGGTATTTTGAACCGGCAACCATACCGGAAATATCCAGAGTAAGCAGACGCTTATGTGCAATGGTATCCGGAACATCACCGGCATTGATTCGTTCGGCCAGTCCCTCTACCACTGCGGTTTTACCTACGCCGGGTTCTCCGATTAGGCAAGGATTGTTCTTGGTACGACGGGAAAGAATCTGGATTACCCGCATAATTTCGGAGTCTCGTCCAATAACAGGATCCAAGTTTCCCTCCGCGGCAGACTTTGTTAAGTCTCTGGAATACTGGTCCAGGGTTGGCGTTTCGGACTGCTTTTGCTCGCGAAGTTTTGTGCTGCGGTCGTCGGTTTGCAGTTCAATACCCAGTAAAGCATTAATCTGCGTGTACATACGCTGCGCATTTCCACTTAATGTTGCTACAATCTGTGAGGCAACACAATTCGGATCCTTCAGAATAGAAATTAAGATATGCTCTGTACCAACAAGACGGGAGCCGGAATGCATGGCCTCCTGCATGCTGCTGTCCATGATTTTTTTTGCGGATGGAGTATAACCGGAACGATCTGTGACGGCGACACTGCTGTCGATGGAAACGAACTTGGAGATCATTTCGCGAATCTTTTCGTCGGTTATTCCATTTGATTGAAGAACTTTTGCGGCTACGGAATTATTTTCGTGGCATAGGCCAAGAAGAATGTGTTCTGTGCCGATATAGTTATGGCCCAACTCTTCTGCAGCTTCAATAGCGTACTGCAAGGCGTGCTGTGCCTGAACGGTAAACTGATTCATTGTATACCACCTTTCATGCGCTATATTTTAGAACATTTGAACGGATTTTACAATGTACTAAATCTAAACGTTTTCTAAACAGAATTAAGAACCCGGGCAACATTGCGCTGCCCGGGTTTTGTAATATATTTATTTTTCTGATTACAGATCTTCGAAATCCAAACCGCTGTTTTCTTCTGCTTCTTTCTTTTTCGCATCCGCATCAAGGCTTGGAATGGCGATCGTTGGTTCGTCGGACGCATTTTCAATGTGTAGATCGTTAATTACGATCGTGGAATCATTTGAAGAAAGATCGGATTTTGAAGAAAGATCCGAAGGACGAGCCGCTTTGGCTTTGGTAATTACCTTCGTTAATTCCATGTCGGATTCCTGAGGAGAAACCGTTGATTTGTGACGGAGCGTTTTAATCGGAATGGTTTCATCCATAACGTCATCCTTTTCCGGCTGCGGTTCTTTTTCCGGTGTAGCTGACGGAATCTTCTTATGCGGAGAATCTGTTTTATGACCGTTACGGCCGTTGGAAAGCACAACAATGATAAACACAAGGAGTGCCAAAACGCTGACACCTAAAGCACAACATAATATAAACATATGATTATACTGTGTTACAAGGCTGTCATATTTCTGAACCAGCTCAGGATACTTTTCGGCATTGGCCTGAAGTTCTGCTTCTACCGGGTCTGCAAAATAGCGCTGGATGGTCTTTTCCTGCAGATCGTAGCGGTAGAAATTCAACTCACCGGCGTCGTTCATACCATATACAATGCAGTACTTGTGCTCGGTATCCTGCTTCCATACCCAGCCCTTAACCTGATGACCGTCAATATCAATTGTACTCTCGGCAAATCCGGTCGGAATGGTGACATCAGAACCCGGATTCATAATGGTAATGGTCTTTTCCTTGGAAGAAAGTTTCACACCTTCATTACGGGTTTCGGTATTTGTCAAAGCATCATCCGCAGATGGACCACCCTCCTGCTTGGTGACTTTGATGTTGTAGGTCGCCTGAGTCGCACCGTCCGGTGCAGTAACTACAACAGCAACATTATTTTCACCCATATTCAGTGAATCATTGCCGGTGACAGTTACTTTGGCATTCTGATCGGCTGCAATCGCGTTAATGGCTAATGTATTGACATCGGTGCCGACAATAACATCATATGCAGTAATATCAGAAGAAAATTCCGGTGTTAAAGTTCCCGGTGAAACCTGTAGAGAAGAAAGCTGTGCATTTGTGGAAGCCGCATTTTGTGAAGCGATGGTGACGGTGGAAGATCCGGAATGTGTGATCTCGACCATGGATTCATCCGTGTCATAAACTTCCTGTGAAGCGATTTTAATAGCAGCGGTACCGGCAGAGAGTGTTTTGAATTTCAGATTATATTCAAGAACTCCTGTATTGGCACCGTTTGATGCACCGTGAATTCTTACGGTGCCGGCGCCGCCTTCGGCGTCAGTGCCGCTTTGGAACTCGATTAATGAAGCATCGTAATTGACGGTGATATCTGCGCGGGATAAAGTGCCGTCTCCGCTCTTTACCTTCATTGTTACATTGACATCAGAGCCTAATGTGACCGAAGGGTCGGAAAATGATATTTGTCCGGTTGCGGCAAAGGCCTGTAGTGTAAAGAAAAGACTCAACGCCGCGGTAGATATAAAAAGTTTAAATTTATTCATGTATATGTCCTCTTGGAATGATCCTATTCAGTTTACAATGGTCCTACACCAACTTCAACTATATTTGTTACAACAGAGGAAGCGTTTTGCGTCGACTCCTGTGTCGGTAAGGACGCTCCGGAGGTTTGAACGGTAGAAGAATCACTGCTGCTATAACCGCTTGCTGCAGAATAAGGATCCGTCTGACCGCCGGTTTGTTTATTAATGGTTATTACGTACTGACGTACGCTTCCGTTTTGCGCAGTAACCGAAATCGGGATGCTTGTAGAAGCGCCGGTAAGGGATACTGTGCCGGTTCCGGCAATGCTTGCAGCATTATGGAGTGCCTGTGCAGAAATCGTTACCTGCGAAACGGATGGATCGACGATAAGTGTATAATTTGCCGTATCCATGTTAAATCCCGGTGTAAGCGTGAATCCATTGACGGAAAGAGAACCAAGCTTGTTGTTTGGACTTCCGTCTCCGGTAGGAATCGGACATGCGTTTTCCGGCATATTATTATATACCGGGATGCTGAATTCCTGAGCCAGGTTTTTGGATGCGGTGCCATAGGCTTCGGAAAGATAAGCACCCTCTGCTGCCGCACCCTGCGTGTTGGTCATATATTGATGTTTAAAAATATTGCTACCCTGAACATTGAATCGCTTCAGATAGAGTGTATCCTGACCGGCATTCAAATAATTTTCGGCATAGAACATGGCTCCGCCGATAATGGCGCGTTCCGGTGTGTTCCATGGCCGGTTATAGTTTCCGCTCTGCGAAGCATACCAGATTCCGCGTTCTACGGCAGACATTCCGTTAGCCGCATAGGCGCCAATGTTGAAGTAGTTATAATAACCGGAGGAACCGGAAATAGAACCGCTTGTTCCGGATTTTCCCTGCTCTTGAAGAATCATAGCAGCAAGAACATAAGGATTTTCTTGTGAAAGCTGTGCGGCCTCCATGATGATGTCGGCATAGCTTACAGAAATGCTTCCATTCGTGTTTACGCCGGAAGGGTTACTGCTGTTTGCAGTGATAGATGGAACTACCGCTCCGTTTGATGTACCGGGAACAGGACCGGCTGTGGTAGTAGTTGTGCCTCCCGCATTTGCCGCAGCCAAAGCAGCGCCTGGTGCTGAATAATCAATAACAGCTTCATCCTGATTCGCACCGGCTGCAATAATGGCATTAAGGCCTTCTGCGCTTTGAGAAAGCTGTGAGTTTTGAGCCTGAAGTGCAGTCTGATATAGCGGGCTTGAGGAATCAATGCTGACATTTCCTGCGAGGAAAGTGCCTTGAAGCATAGCTTTTAATCCGTCGATGGTTTGTATGGACGGATTAAATTTGTGGACATTGAATTGGAAAATGTAGCGGTCGTCAAGGAAATTTCGAGGATCCATATAATAGGAAACAATCTCCTTTGATGCGGCGACCCAAGTTGCTCCATCAAATCCCGGCCAACTTGAAGAAAGCCAATCATATTTTCCGCTGTCAGTCGATTTCCATGAAGACTTAGAGGAACTTTCAATCAGACTATTGGTGCCTTCCAGTTCTGCTGCAACAGCCTGATTCCAATCCAGACCGGTTTGCTTTGCGGTAAAGATCCAGTTTGGATATTGTGCATGAAGCTGACGGAGGCCGACTTTGTAGCTTTCCGGAAATCCCTGCTGTGTAAGTGCCGCTTCGAAATTTGGATCTGTTGCATAGTTTACGGACAGGCGGATGAAATCAGAGCGGACAAAGCCGCTGCCGCCATTAAAAGAAATTTGGTACCAGAGTTTACCGTCGCTTCCGGTTTGCTGTCCGGTGATAGAAACCGGAGAATTTGCAGCAAGTGATGTAACAATTGCGCTGTTGGTGCCGGCGGCGGAACGGACATTGACATTTGATCCGCGGATCACAGCCTGATTTGCCCATGTGGTATGAAGATTGGTTAATAAAGATTGTGCTGGAGTGATGGTCAGCATGCCAATGGATAAAAGAAGTATCCCTGCCTTCTTAAAAAATCGAGTCATGTAAAATCTCCATGTTATTTATTATCAGAAGATGACCGAAGTGGTCTCTCATCTTATAAAACATAATTGTCATCCTGCTTAACGCAGAAGACAAAAAAATAAGGAGTGAATTGCAATAATTCACTCCTTACAGTTTAATTTTGCATGTTCATTACGTCAACGAAAAATCGAAGAATTCAGATAATAGACCGCAATTCGTAAATAATACGGATTAATCCAAATGAACAGAAAATTTCAAGAATTAAACAGGATAAGCCTTGTTTTCCTTGTCTGCAGCGGTCTTGGCAATACCAGACTGCTGAGCATCACGATATTCGAAATACTCCTTTGCAACTGTTGGGAAAAGAGCATAAGAAAGAACATCCTCAGGCTGCTGTGTCCACTGCTTGCACTCCTCCTTGAACTTTTCAAGCTGAGGTGCAATGTGATCAGCAGGTCTGTCTGTCATCTGAGGCTCACCCTTCATGATCTTCTCAACCACTTCCGGATTCATTGGCTTAACAGTACGGCCGAACTCACCAGCTACCAGCTTATGAGACTCCTTAGGAACCATCTTATATCTCTCGCCGGTAAGAACGTTCATAACGGCCTGTGTACCAACGATCTGAGATGATGGAGTAACAAGTGGTGGCTCACCAAAGTCTTTACGAACTCTTGGAACTTCCTCAAGTACTTCTGTAAGCTTATCATCCTTACCTGCCTGATGAAGCTGTGAAATGAGGTTGGAAAGCATACCGCCTGGTACCTGATAACGAAGTGTGTTGATATTAACGCCCAGAACCTTTGTGGAAAGAAGGCCGTTCTTGATGCACTCCTCACGATATGGCTCAAAGTACTTGGAAACTTCAATCAGCTTGTGAAGATCAAGGCCGGTATCAAACTCTGTGCCCTGGAGAGCACGTACCATAACTTCTGTAGAAGGCTGTGATGTACCAAGAGCGAAAGGTGTTGATGCAGTATCAATGATATCTGCGCCAGCCTCAACGGACTTGAGATATGTCATGGAAGCCATACCGGAAGTATAGTGGGTATGCATTTCAATAGGAAGAGTTGTACCGCGCTTAAGAGCCTGAACAAGCTTTGTTGCTTCTGCAGGAACAAGAAGTCCGGCCATATCCTTGATACAAAGGGAATCGGCACCGAGACTTTCTACATCGTGTGCGAGCTTCTCCCAGTAATCAAGAGTATATGCATCACCCAGAGTATAGCAAAGAGCGATCTGAGCATGACCACCCTCTTTTTTGGTAGCCTTTACTGCAGTCTCAAGGTTACGGATATCATTGAGACAGTCGAAAATACGAATTACATCGATACCATTTGCAATGGACTTCTCAACGAAATATTCTACAACATCATCAGCATAGTGGTTGTATCCAAGAATATTCTGGCCTCTGAAAAGCATCTGAAGCTTTGTATTCTTGAAATGTCTCTTGAGCATTCTCAGTCTCTCCCAAGGATCTTCCTTGAGGAAACGAAGGCAGGCATCAAATGTAGCACCACCCCAACACTCAACAGCGTTATATCCGATCTGATCCATGGTGTCGAGAATCGGCTCCATCTCCTCACTCGGCATACGAGTGGCAATTAATGACTGATGTGCATCACGCAGCACAGTCTCAGTAATTTTAACTTTAGCCATCTTAAACTCCTTATATAGATGGTTGTATGCGCAAACGACATACAACCGACTCACAATTTACTTTACACCGTAAACAGCCATGAATGTTCCGGCTGCAACAGCGGTACCGATAACTCCTGCTACGTTAGGACCCATAGCCTGCATCAGAAGGAAGTTTGTCGGATCATATTCAGCAGCAACCTTCTGTGAAACTCTGGCAGCCATAGGAACGGCAGAAACACCTGCAGAACCAATGAGCGGATTAATCTTTTTGCCGGAAAGGATATACATAACCTTACCAAGAATAACACCGGCAGCTGTACCGAAAGCAAATGCAACAAGGCCAAGAACGACGATCTTAAGAGTATCAACCTTTAAGAAAGCGGCTGCAGATGTAGATGCACCAACAGAAGTACCGAGCATAATAACGACAATGTACATCATTGCGTTTGAAGCAGTTTCAGTAAGCTGCTTAACAACACCGGACTCCTTGAACAGGTTTCCGAGCATAAGCATACCTACGAGTGGAGCTGTTGTAGGAAGAAGCAGACATACAACGGTAGTAACTACGATTGGGAAAAGGATTTTCTCAAGCTTAGATACAGAACGAAGCTGTGGCATTCTTGTAATACGCTCTTCGTGAGTAGTAAGTGCCTTCATAATTGGCGGCTGAATGATCGGAACAAGAGACATATAGGAATATGCCGCAACGGCGATCGGGCCAAGAAGGGATGTCTGTCCGAGCTTATTGCAGAGGAAAATAGAAGTAGGGCCGTCTGCACCGCCGATGATGGAAATTGCTGCAGCGGCTGCGCCGTTGAAGCCCATCAGGATGGCAAGGAAATAAGCGGAATAAATACCAAACTGAGCAGCTGCGCCCAGAAGGAATGTTATTGGGTTGGCAATCAGTGGCGAGAAATCGGTCTGCGCACCTACACCCATGAAGATCAGGGACGGAAGAATTGTCCACTCATCAAGATGGAAGAAGTACCAGAGAAGTCCGCCGACACCGTTCATAGAATCTTCCGGAGCCAACATAATATCCGGATAAATATTTACAAGCAGCATTCCGAATGCGATCGGAACCATAAGAAGTGGCTCAAATCCTTTTGCAATTCCGAGATAAAGGAATACAAAAGCTACAACCATCATGAGGTAGTTACCCCAAGTAAGATTGAAGAATGCTGTCTGCTGGACGAGATTGGATAACGTCTCAAAGAAACTCATAATTTATAAACCTCCAGATCAGCAAGATCAAATGTCACACAATGTAACGCCTGATTAGTTAAGAGTTGCAAGTGTGGCACCGGACTCTACTGCATCACCAACGGAAGCATTGATGGAAGCGATTGTACCGTCCTGAGGAGCAACGATATCGTTCTCCATCTTCATAGCCTCAAGTACAAGGATAACGTCGCCGCTCTTTACAGCATCGCCGACATTCTTCTTAACTGCGAGAATCTTACCAGGCATTGGAGCTTCAACCTTAACGGAACCAGCGGCACCGGTTGCGGCTGGAGCGGCTGCTGGAGCAGCAGCTGGTGCAGCAGCGGCCTTAGGAGCAGCAGCAACTGCAGCGCCTGTACCCTCTTCTACGGTAACGTTGTATGCAACACCATTAACTGTGATTGTATAGTTTTTCATTTTAAATACCTCTCAATAGTAAGGACTGCGTCCTGATTAATTTAACGTTGCAAGTGTGGCACCGGACTCTACTGCATCACCAACGGAAACGTTGATGGAAGCAACCGTACCATCCTGAGGAGCAACAATATCATTTTCCATCTTCATGGCTTCAAGAACAAGGATAACATCACCGGACTTAACGGCATCGCCTACGTTCTTTTTTACTGCAAGGATTTTACCCGGCATAGGGGAATCAACTTTAACGGAACCTGCAGAACCGGCAACCTTAGGAGCAGCCGGAGCGGCAGCAGCGGTTGCTGTATTTGCAACAGGAGCAACGTTTGTTACTACTGGAGCGGAAACCGATGTTTCGGCAGTCGGTACATAACCATGTCTGCGAATCGGACGAACAACAAGACCATTGTTCAGAGTCGGACCGGCTACAAATCCGTTTCCAGTTGTGGCGGTATCTGCTTCGTATGCAGCGATTGCTGCAGCAATTACAGCCTGAATCTGATCATCCTGGGCAGTAGCCTTAGGAGCGGCTGGAGCAGCCTTAGGTGCCGGAGTGGCAGCCTTAGGAGCGGCTTTAGGAGCAGCTTCTTTCTTGCTGGTAAATACGTTAACGTATTTGAAGAGAGAAATGATCCATGCAATGAAAATCAGAACTACGAATACAGTACCCATACCAACTGCGAGGTTTCCGGCTGCATCAGCCATCTCTTCGCTAAAGGTATATGCAGGCTCAAATGTCATTTCGGTGGTAGCACCGGTCTTTTCATTGATGCCTAAAGTAAGCTTTAATTTTCTCTTTTCAAAGGTTGAATCAATTTCGATTGAATAGCCTTTTGCTGTCTTGGTAGCGACTGCATTATCAACACTTACAAATTTTCCGAGACGGTCAAGATCATTCTTATAATTGGTAAGACCATTATAAGTAATAACATCCTTATTATCTTCTGCTGCAGCGATCTGTGCGAGAATGTCGTCAACGGATTTTGTGTAGATGTTGTCCTGAACATACTGCTTAGCCTGTGTCTCAAGTGCAGACTTGATACTTGGATCGATCGGAGCAATTTCTTTCTCCGTAGATCCGCAGGCAACAAGAGCCATAACAGATAATGCAAGAGCTAAACAGAGGGCAGCCTTTCTAAACCACTGTTTCATGTTAACTCCTTCCATTATACGGTTCCGTTTTTCTTGTCAGGTCTGTATACGCTCTTCCAACCAAGCATCTGGAGTGCAGCGGCAATCTTCTGTCTGGTCTCTTCTGGAGCGATAATATCATCTACATAGCCTCTTCTTGCGGCAGCAAGAGCGGAATTCTCATCTGCAAAGGTCTTTGCAGCTTCGGCGCTTCCGTCAGCTACAAGCTCTGCAGCCTTCTTTGCGTCCATAACAGCAAGAGTTGAATTGTTGTATGCGTATACTACATCCGCGCCAAGAGCCTTTGCACCGAAAGTAAGACCGGCAGTACCAACTGCGTTCTTGATTACGGTTACAACAGGAACATCGGCATTAGAATATGCGTAAGCAAGCTTTGCAGCAGCATCCGGCATATGCTTTTCTGTGCAGTCACAGTTGCAGTAGCTCTTTACATCAACGATAGAAATTACAGGAATGTCGAACGCATTTGCAAAAGTGATAAGCTTTGCAGCCTTATCAGCGCCCTTCCATGTAAGTGCATCGCTCTTGTTTGCAACGATTGCAACGGTCTCACCGCCAATCTGTGCAAAGCCGGTGATGACATCCTTTGAGTAACCCTTCTTGGTCTCAAGGAAAATACCATTGTCTGAGAGCTGCTTTACAGCTTCGTCTGCAGCGAGGGTGTCGAAACCAGCAACAGAACGGTTAAGATCATCAGTGCACTCATCAAGCACACCGCCATCATCGCAGTTTCCCGGAAGTACAGAAACGAGCTTGCGGATCTGTGCAAAAATCTCCTCTTCTGTTCCGTCAAAATCTACAAGACCGTTTGCTTCCTGAGCGGCAGCCTGTGCGATCTCATCGTTTTTGTTGCCCTTAACGGCATCCGGAGCATTCACATAGAGACGAGCATTCTTATTCTCCATAAGAACATAGTCAGAAAGACCTGCAAGAACAGTAAGACCACCGCCACAGTTGCCGAAAACAGCTGTGATCTGAGGGATCTGTCCGCTGGCAAGAGTCTGCTTCTTATAAACTCTTCCAAGGCCGAATAATGCATCGGTTGCTTCCTCAAGTCTTACACCAGAGCAATCAATAAGGCTGATTACAGGTGCCTGATTCTTCATTGCCATAGAATAGATGTTGGCAATCTTTCTTGCATGCATCTCGCCGATTGAACCGCCAAGAACTGCAGCGTCCTGTGCATATACGTATACAAGGTTGCCGTCAATAGTTCCATAGCCGGTTACAACACCGTCAGATGGTGCTTTCTTTTCAGCAAGGTTAAAGTTTGTTGATCTTGCTTCTACAAGACGGCCAACTTCAACAAAGCTGAAATCATCGAGCAGTGACTGAATTCTTGTCAGAGCGGATGATGTTGACTGATTATCCATTTTTTATCCTCCATTTCATATATAAAGCAGGGACATACCTGTCCCCGGTTTATGTCTATTATATTGTATACGAAGAAACCTTATAATTCAACAGCAAATTGGCCTCTCCAGCCTGTGATTGTTAAAATAATAACACACAATGTCTTACAAATCACACTACAAATGTCGGCGGAAACAGGCCGGTTTAAAAGGGTTTTTTTAAATTAAGATGTCCAGCGCAACCCCTTTGGATAGTGGTTTTTAATCTGGCCGTTGACGAGCTTGCCGAATCCGAGAACCGCCCCGTCACAGGCAACGAGACACCATCCTTTTCCGCTCAGTTGTTCATCGGAACAAATCTGAAGTCCATGGAGATATGCCTCGGCACGAGGGTCCTTTGCGGATAAATTCAGAACAGGATATAAAGACTGACGATATGGGTCCAATGCATGGGACAAAGCATGCTCCGGCTCTATACGTTTACCCAGATCACTTTCGTAAAGGAGACCGTTACGGAAAAGTTTCAGTCGTTTCAGCTCTGGCATAATATCCGGGACAAGATAATGTTGTTCTTTTATGCGGAAGGAGAAACTATGGGCATGGAATTCGTCCAAGGTATGATAGTCGTCATATATGCCGGACTGTTCCGGAACCGACAGAGGCTCCTCTCCTGCCTTTTTCAGGATGGCAACGAAATGCCCTTCACCGCGATCCTTGTGTGGCCAATGTCTTTTTTCGTAGAGCAGGGTCATGTCAGGAAAATGCTCTAAAATATAACGAACGATGTCTTCATTTTCGCAGGTTTCATAGGTGCAGGTGGAATAACTCATGAGACCGCCGGGGGCAAGCATATGAACGGCATTTTCTACAATTTCCTTCTGACGTGCCGCGCAGGTTTCCACGTTTTCCGGTGACCATTCTTCAATCGATTTTGGATCCTTCCGGAACATGCCTTCTCCGGAGCAAGGAGCATCTACAATAACGCGGGTGAAAAACTCCGGAAACTGTGCTGCGATTCTGGAAGTGTCTTCATTAATGACAGCACCGTTTCGAATGCCCATTCGTTCGAAATTGGAAGAAAGGGTTCGTGCACGTAAGGCGACATATTCATTGGAAATAATAAAGCCGCCGGCTTTTTGAGAAAGACAGTCTGCGGCCTGCG
Organism: uncultured Eubacteriales bacterium; assembly: GCA_900318695.1. Taxonomy (GTDB): domain Bacteria; phylum Bacillota; class Clostridia; order Lachnospirales; family Lachnospiraceae; genus Oribacterium. The sequence continues at coordinate 14,174 of ONLM01000235.1, forward strand.
TCGATTTTCCGCCAGGGCTTGCGCAAAGATCTATTACGCGATCAAACGGTCGGATATTTAAATGATTGACGACCTGCATGGCTTCCGGACTTTGAATATAATATAAACCGGCATCATGATAGGGATGATGTCCGGGACGAAGATTTTTTTCTTCTAGAAATGCTTCATCCATGTAAAATTCCCGGTAATAGATTTTTCCCTGGTATTCTACAGAACTTGCATCAGGAATCGGATGCAGGCCGAATTCACGGATGATCTGGTCATATGTAATGACATTCTCCTGTGATGAGGTCTCCAGAGAAAGGATTTTTTTCAAATTCAGGCGTAAGCCCCGTTCCGGATGGCGGTCGTAAGATGCCAGGAATGCGTCAAAAGACTCCGGATCGTTGAGAATTTCCTTCATTCGATTTAAAAATGCGTCTGGTAAAGGATATTGCATGATAATCTCCTTAATGCTGTTTTACAATATGAACCATCTTAGCAGAATTGTACGCATAAAAAAAGAACACGATCCGATACGTGATCGTGTTCTTGGACAAAACAAATTTTAAAGCTTAATGCAGTACTCAGATTTTCCAATGCCATCCAATGTGTAATATGCTGCGGATTCATTGGCATTTACGTATACATGTACATCCTTGACAGCAGGATTTACCTTAAGAGCAGCCTTGACAGCGTCTGCCTGAACACGGGCAAGATCAATATCTTTTCCATTGATCTGTAAGGTAACGTTTGCTACCGGCTCAGCGCTCTTGGTACTTTCTTTCTTTGCAGGGGCATCTTTTTTTGCAACCTTTTTAGCGGCTGGCTTAGAGGCATCCTTCTTTACTGGAGTTTCCTTCTTGGCCGGAACGTCTTTCTTTGCTTCAGCAGCCTTTGCTACTGGCGTGCTAACGGTGGTTGCAACTTTCTTGATATCTGCAAAAGATTCCTTTAATGCAGCATCTTTTTTAACTTCTGTAGCCTTTGTTTTCTTCTCCATTTGTTTATCTCCTTTTTCGCTATACGAAAAAATTATAACGATAAAAATTATAAAACCGGTATAGGGATTTTGTCAATAAAACCCTTATTTTATGCGGCTCTGTTAATCGATTTAATGTCAAAAAGTGAAAAAAACGGAAGTATTTTCAAAGAAAAGAAACAAAATTACGATATAGTTCCTTCGCAGAGCGCATCATTTTGTCGAATGCACCATAATGATAAAAGCGGATAAAGAATATACCTGTCGGAACGGCAAAAATCAAACCGGTAAAACCATAGAATCGAAATCCCAGATACATAAACAGAATTGTTAAGAAGGGAGAAAGTCCCAAAGTGTCTCCCATAATCTTTGGCTGCATGAACTGACGTATAACCTGCGTGGCAAGGTACAGGAGCAGCAGCCAGAACATATGCGTGAAATTTCCGTTTAAAAAATCCATCAGCATCCAGGGCCATAGGATAAAACCCACACCGAATAAAGGGAGAAAATCCAGAAATGCTATGCCAATGGCTAAAGGAACGGCATACGGTACTTTTAACAGAAAAAAGCCGATGACAAGCGTCAGAAAGACAACGAACATGATTTTGAATTGTGCTAAAAGCCATCCGTATAAAATGGTTTTCAGATCGGCTTTGAGGAGCTGTCCGTAGTGAAGGAGTCTTTCCGGTATGTGCCTATACAGAAAGGACAGATAGTATTCTCCGTCTTTGCAAAAGCAGTATGCGGAAAAGAATGTAATAACAGTATAGACAAGAACGGTTGGGAGCGATTGGACGGCATCAAGGGAGAAACCTG
>ONLM01000011.1 GCA_900318695.1 uncultured Eubacteriales bacterium
GCAGCATGAATAAAGCGGATTCCGGCTTTCTCTGCGGCCGCTTCGTCCATTCGCGTATCGCCTACGTAGATTGTTTCCTCCGGAAGAAGGGCATTCCGCTCCATCAGGAGTCTGCAGTTTTCACCTTTTGGTTTTTTGGTATGTCCGTAGCATTCTATGTCCGTGAACAGAGTATCGGCGTAAGGTGTGTTGCCGGAAAATGTATCCGTACAAAATGCATCGGTGGAAAGCGTATCGTCATTTACATTACCGTAAAGTTTTGCTACAGAATAGGAGCCGCATCGCAGCAGAGTCTCAATATAGCCGATCTGGCAGTTTGAGACGATAAAAAGCCGGTATCCCAGTTCCCGAAGGGTATATAACGTGTCGGATAAACCGGTATAGAACACACCGCTGTGAAGACGGAGGTATGCATTCTCTTCCTCCATGCACCGGTTCATAATTTCACTTCGTTTCGGTTCCGAAACCTGAGGCATCATCTGACGTGCAATATCGTCCATGGTATGTCCCATGTATCGGTAGATATCCTCTTTGGACTGCACCATGCCGCGGGTTTCCGGGTATTCCTGCAGTACGGCGGTCCAGCATTCGCCTACACGGGCGGCACTGTCCCAAAGTGTACCGTCTACATCAAATAATATATTTTTGATCATCGCTATGAATTCCCTATAAAATAAAATGTGATTGTCTTAGATCGTATCGCCTGCCTGCATACTCTTTACGGTAACGTATAATGAAGGCTTACGCAAGCCTCTTGTGTTCAATTACTAAAATTCTGAAGCATTTTTATGAAATATTGCCAAAAATGTAACAATCAACTTGTGATTTATAATTTGAGTGTGCTATAATTTACCAAGGTGTGAAAACGCTTACATTTTATGAAAAAGAACCATTTGGAGGACGTTATGGACTTGAATTTAAAACCTGCAAAGGAATGCGCATTTGACGCAGTGTCCCTTGGTGAAGTAATGCTTCGTCTTGATCCGGGTGAAGGCCGAATTCGCACAGCGAGATCGTTCCGTGCCTGGGAAGGCGGTGGAGAATACAATGTAGTACGTGGACTTCGTAAATGCTTTGGCCTGAAGACCGCTGTTCTGACAGCTCTTGCAGATAACGAAGTAGGACATCTGGTGGAAGATTTCATGATGCAGGGAGGCGTAGATACTTCTCTTGTAAAATGGATGGATACCGATGGCATTGGCCGTGTTTGCAGAAACGGATTGAACTTTACCGAGAGAGGTTTTGGCATTCGTGGTGCAAAGGGTTGCTCCGATCGTTTCAATACAGCCATTTCAAAGGCAAAGCCGGAGGATTTCAACTTTGATTATGTCTTTGGTGAGCTTGGTGTTCGCTGGCTTCATACCGGCGGAATTTATGCAGCTCTTTCTGAGCAGGCATCCGAGACTGTAATTGAAGCCATTAAGACAGCAAAGAAGTATGGCACCATTGTTTCCTATGATCTGAACTACCGTCCTTCTATGTGGTCTGCTATTGGCGGCCAGGCAAAGGCACAGGAAGTCAACAAGGAAATTGCAAAGTATGTGGATGTTATGATCGGCAATGAGGAAGACTTCACAGCATGCCTTGGCTTCCAGATCGAAGGTCAGGATGCGAACCTTAAGAAGCTCAATGTGGAAGGCTACAAGAAGATGATCAACGAAGTTGTTAAGACATATCCGAACTTCAAGGCAGTTGCCACAACACTTCGTACCGTTCATACTGCAACCGTAAATGACTGGTCTGCACTCTGCTGGGCAGATGGTGAGATCCACAAGGCCGCTGATTATAACGGACTGGAGATCATGGACCGTGTAGGCGGCGGTGATTCCTTCGCTTCCGGCCTGATTTATGGCCTCATGACTACCGGCGATGCAGAGAAGGCTGTAAACTATGGTGCAGCACATGGCGCGCTCGCTATGACAACACCTGGAGACACTTCCATGGCTACAAAGAAGGAAGTGGAGGCTCTCATGAACGGTGCTGGTGCACGTGTACAGAGATAATAAATCTGCGGAAAATGTATTATATGTAAAATTGGTTCTTTGTGATGGATGTACGCACGGAAAGTGAAAGGCATTCGCATAAAGTAAAAAACCTCCCGTCAATGACAGATCCTCGTTCCGGATAAACGGAACGCAGGAAAGCTATTGACGGGAGGTTTTTGTTTGAACAAAGTTTTTTCGATTAAATGGCTTTGCACAAATTCATGGATGGAACGCTGTGCAGGAGAAAAAGAATCGAAGCCTTACAGCGCGAGACCGGTGATGATCGGAACCAGAATGACGGTCAGGATGCCGGCAACACAAATGCTGAGAGAACTCATGGCACCTTCAATTTCACCAAGCTCCAGAGCCTTGGCGGTGCCCACTGCGTGAGCGGAAGTGCCCAAGGCAAGCCCGCGGGCAATCGGATGAGAGATGTGAAAAATTTTAAAGACCATTTCTGCAATCATATTTCCCAGAATACCGGTAATGACAATGGCAGCTACCGTTAAGGTAACGATGCCGCCGGCTTTCTCGGAAACACCCATGCCAATGGCGGTGGTAATGGATTTCGGGAGCAGAGTGGCAATGTGGTTTGCCTGAAGTCTGAAAAGTTTACCCATAATGAGGATGCTTAAGACAGAGCAGAGTGTGCCGGAAGTAATGGCACAGAACACTGCCGGC
>ONLM01000201.1 GCA_900318695.1 uncultured Eubacteriales bacterium
GAGGTCGGTTCTTCCTGATACCGCTTCAGTTCTTTGGTATTCTCCACCAGACGGCGAAGCTCCGATGCGCTCTTTCCGGCCTTGATTCCGGCAAGCTTTTTCCGGAGTTCTTCCTCCCGCTTTGCGGTAAGTCCTTTCTCCGGACTGAGAATTACGAGTGCCTGATGATTGTTTTTCAGGAAGCATTCTTCAATCAGCTTTTCAAAATATCCACGGTCAATGTCCTTACGAAGCTCCTGATAATGCGCTTCGCTCTCCAGATAATCCCATGGCTTTCCGCCGTAAAGCCATGTATCCAGTGCAGTAAGACAATATACCAGTCCCTTTGGTGTACGGCCGTAATCTGCCTCACGATACTGGAACTCATCATGGTTAATCGCCGCAAGCAATGTCTTTCGATCCAGGCCTTCCTTGACAACCTTTCGAAGTGTCTGATCGATCACTTTCAGGAATTTTTCCCGGTCCTTCTTGTCACAGCCCTTGGCAGTGACAGAAAAATACGGCTGACGAATGCCGTCTTCAAAGCCGCCAAAAATATCCTCGCCAATGCCGGCGTCCAGAAGAGCCTGCTTCAAAGGCGCACCCGGGGCAGACAGCAGTGCAAAATCCAGAATATCGAAAGCAAGATTTTTCTTTGAATCAAATCCATCCACTACAACGTTCCAGGACAGATACGTTGCATGCTCTGTCGATTCATTGTCTCCGAGAGAGTATGGGATCTCCGCTTCCTGCATACTTGAAAATGCCGGTTCCGCCTGAATATCCGAATTCGGATCAATCGCGTCAAAACGGCTTAAATACTGCCGGTCCAGCCACTCCAGCTTCTTTTCCATATCCAGCTTTCCGTAAAGGAAAATATAGGAATTGGACGGATGATAAAAACGCTGATGAAATGCGCAGAAATCTTCATAGCTCAAATCCGGGATCACATCCGGATCACCACCGGATTCATTGCCATACGTCGTATGCGGAAAGAGCGTATGCATAATATATCGCTCCAGAACGGACTCCGGATTCGAAAAAACGCCCTTCATTTCATTGTAAACAACACCGTTATACCGAAGCTCACTCTCCGGTGATTCCAGCTCATAATGCCATCCCTCCTGCGCAAGAATACGTGGATCCTTTACAGAATTCGGATAGAAAACCGCATCCATATAAACATGCATCAGATTGTCAAAGTCCTTATCGTTTGTCGAAGCAATCGGATAAACCGTCTTGTCCGGATAGGTCATGGCATTCAAAAATGTGTTCAGAGAACCTTTTGCCAGCTCCACAAACGGATCCTTCAACGGAAACCGTTCTGAACCGCAAAGTACCGAATGTTCCGTAATGTGTGCAACGCCTGTAGAATCCTCCGCCGGCGTACGGAAGGCGATACCAAACACCTTGTTGTCATCGCTGTTCAGCATTGTGAAGATGCGGGCACCGCTCTTTTTATGGCGGTACACGCAGGCATCTGTACCAAGTTCCTCAATCCGCTTTGTTTCGATTAACTCATATTCCTTCATATATCTCCCTCTGTTTCTTTATACATTACCGACTAGTCGGTCTTTAAACAAAATGATTGCCTCCCGAACAGACAAATGCACAAGCAATGTCGGGTCGGTAGGTGTCGACATTGGGCAAGGCTGCTTAATGCCATAGTGTCTGGCCGCAAGCTCCGCCCCCAGCATATTGTAACCGGATGTGATAATACCGATCGCCAGCGGTTTGTCCGGAGCCGTTATAATTTCGGAAGCATGGATTGGCGGCGCACTGACCGTCTCGTTCATCCATTCGGTACGGTCTTTATAATCCTCCCAGATGGTTCGAAGGGAATATCCGATCTTTTCCTGATTGGAATTCGAGTAAAATTCCAGAAGCAGATTCTCTGCCGGGATCCCGTTCTGTATCATGTAATAATACATTACCGTCGCTTCCGTACTCGTGTCATAGTCACTGCGGCCACCGGAAAGGCAGAATACCGTATTCGGGTTTTCTCCATAATATTCGATTGCCCGGTCCAGACGTTTCTTCATCATCACCGTCATTTTATTCCCGCGAAGAGCACTGCCCATGACGATCACATAATCCAGTCCCGGCCGGTTCACGGTCCTCGCATTGATGAAAATCGTGCATAGAAGCGAAACCAAGGTCAGAAGACCTATGCCATAAGTCGTAAAAATCATAATGAACGGCCGCATATCGAATTCCATCTTTGCTTTCCGTCTCTTCCGGAATATGCGGATCAATACCGTCATAACAAAATTGGCCACGGCAAACAACGGCCAGAACCACAAGAAGGTTGTGAGACCGTTATATGCCATGACCACTGCCAGATACGCGAGTGACGCTATTCCCATCAGAGTAAAGATAAACTCCATCGCATTCATAAGCCGAGCCAGCCGTAATTTACAGAACTCCGGTTCCGGCTCCGCTGCTTCCTTTCGGATAATTACCTTTTATTGTATCAAGTTATTTCGCTTCTGTCACATAAAGAAAGGACGTTTTCCGAATCACAGAGGACGTTTCACACTCATGGACACGCCGTCGCCGATCGGAATAATAGAAGTTTCCAGTTCCGGATGGTGCTTTAAAGTATACAGGTACTCCCGCATACGGGTATGAATGGTGCGATCCCGACGGTTTACCTGATAACGGCTTTCGACAATGCTTCCATCCTGCAGAATATTATCGGAAACCAGCACACTGCCCGGCCGCATAAGCCGAAGAATCCCCGGAAGCCAGACCGGATACTGTGCCTTCGCGGCATCCATA
>ONLM01000001.1 GCA_900318695.1 uncultured Eubacteriales bacterium
GGCCCGAACAGTACAGAACTTACTCTTTTTGATAACTGGCGTACCACAGCCAAAAAGGAATTGCAGCAGGCTTTGAAAAAGCTCGCCGAAAAGAATACAGCAAATACCGGCGCTGCCAACACGCAGTATTATTTTTCACTGACAGATCTCAACATGGATGGATTTCGCGATATTGTCATCGGCAATAAATCCTATGATCCAGACCGGATACTGGATATACGGATCTGGAATCCGGATGACAACAAATATTACAGTGTTGCCGAATCGGATCTGTCATCTGCCGAACAATCCCGTCTTCGCTATAATGCCGAAGAAATGACTTTATGGCTCAGCATTTCCGATAACATCGCATCCTATACTTATTTTAAAATGGAGCCAAATGAGACACAATTTGACTATGTTGAAAACTATAATATAGGGTATAATGAATATGGAGATATCGTTTATTATTACAATGAAGAATCCGTTTATCCATCCGAATATCAAAGTTTCTGGCAGCAGCGCGAAGCAAATACCGGACTGCCGCTTACTATCCAATATCTCCCTTTAAATAACGAATATATCACTTATTCTGTCGATACTCTTCCGGACACTGCAGAGCTTGAACTCTGGCAGGATGCGGAGGATAATAAAACGAAAAAATAACCTGGAGGTTCATTTTGGCTATTGTTATTGCTATCACAAATCAGAAGGGCGGAGTGGGTAAAACCACAACCTCCGCAGCTCTTGCATCCGGCCTTGCCGCGCAGGGCGCAAAGGTCTTGGGCGTTGACCTTGATTCACAGGGCAATTTGGGATTCTGCCTTGGTATGGAGGGAAATGGTCCTACCGTTCTGGATGCCATGCTTGGCCGCGTTCGTGTACAAACCGCTATTCGCCGCCTTGCAATCTGCGATGTTTTAGCATCTGATATCACCTTGAGTTCCAGCGGTATTGACCGTTTGGAGCCGGGCAAAAGAGAAAGCGTTCTTCGTGATACTTTAGCTCCTGTCATGGACTACTATGATTACATCGTCATCGATACTCCACCGGCTCTTAACATCCTTACAGTAAATGCCTACACCGTCTCTGATTTCCTGATCATTCCAATGTATGCAGATATCTTAAGTCTTGTCGGACTGTCACAGTTACGTGAAACCATCGATTCCGTCCGTGTTGAACTGAATCCGCATCTCCGTGTTTTAGGCATTCTGTTGACCCGTTACAATCCGCGGTCCCGCCTTTCAAAAGATGTATTAGAGCTCGCCGCATCTCTGGCCAGTCAGATCAATACCAAAGTTTTTGATGTAAAGATTCGCTCCAGCGTTTATGTTTCAGAGGCACCGGCACACGGACAGGATATTATCCGTTATAATCCTTCCTCACCGGCTGCAAAGGATTATAAAGCACTTATCAATGAAATCGCCGAACCGATTCATTTAAAGGAGGTGACATCTCATGGCTAAAACGCCATCCAAATCCAATAAAACTTCTCATGTACTAAGCCTCCTCACCGGAGCCGAAGCGCAGAATAGCGCTGCAAATACCGCTGCAGAATCCGAAGAAAACAGCGATTTAAACGAACTTCGTGACGCCGTTATGGAAATGCAGCAAAGTGTTCTCCAGGCTCCCTTCAATTCAGATGACCTGAAGGAATTATCACAAAATGTGAAAAGCCTTTCTCAAGACATCGGCAACCTGACCGAAGGATTGCAAAATACGGTAAAAAACAGCATCGAGCAGGCCGCTAATGCAAAGGCGGCACCAATGCAGGATGCTCTGCTTTCTGAAACATTGGATACCGGTGATCGCCCGCAGGAAAACGATAAGTCAAAGGACAAAGCCTTTTCGGACAAGAATATCGTTGTTGTAGATAATTCCATAGCCGAAGCACTAAGCGGAGAGATCCAGAAGAAGCTGGAAGCAACGGTCTTTGGAGAAGCCAAGGTGCAGGAGGGTTTCCATATCGTCAACGTCATGCAGGAAATTCTGAAGACAGAAGACATATTTGAATATATGACTCAAGCAGGCTGCTGTACCTGCGAACGTTGCCAGGCCGATGTTCTGGCGGCTGCCCTTACACGATTACCGGCAAAATATGTTGTCATGTATCGAAAATCGACTTCTCCTCGTATCAGCTATTATCAGGAACGCTATAAAATGGACATCATTACCGCCATTATGCGTGCCATCACGGATGTAAAGACACATCCTCATCATAACGACTACAATCGAATGTAAGCTTTGTTTCTCTACGTTGCATGCCCGGATTTTCGTCCCGGCATGCATTTTGATATTATTTCCTTACTCTTTTTGCCGATAAATATGATAGGATTGAAACTATAGGTAGGACAAGGATGTCCGTGTTTAAATTCATGAAGGAGCAAAACTATGTCAAGTTTAACAACACAAAGCACCTCTTCAAGCAGTGGGCTTGGCAATACGTCGCTGAAAGGATTTGGCGGCCTTGCCTCCGGTCTTGATCGTGATGCATTAATCGAACAATTAACTTCAGGAACAAATAATAAAATCACCAAAGCAAAGCAGGATATACAAACTATTGAATGGAAGCAGGAGGCCTATCAAAGTATCACCGATAAGGTTATTGACCTAGAAGATAATTATCTTTCCTTTACCGGAAGTAAAAGTATCATTGATTCTTCCTTCTACGGTAACAATGTGGTAACTGCACGTGGTGATGATTCCGCCACGAAATTCATTTCTGCAAAGGGCGCTTCCAGTATGACATCCTACCTCACCGTACAGGGTGTCACACAGCTTGCATCCTCTGCCACCGTTCGCTCTAACGTCAAGGCTAGTTCCGTTGGTTTGGAAACCCAGCTCAGTTTAAAGGGATCCGTTACTACCTCCGATCTGAAGGGTAAATTCCTGCAATTCGGAACATTGACCATTAGTTCCGGCGGCAACAAGGAATTCACAAATCTCACTTCGGCTTCCAGCGGTAAATTCACCTTTAAAGACAGTTTTACCGACACAAACGGAAACAAAGTAAACATTGATTACGTGAATGATTCAAAAGAAGTACTCGCTTCAAAGCTCACGGAGCTTGCGAAAGCAGAATACAGTGATTTGGAATTGTCCTTCTCTTATGATTCCTCATCCGATTCTATCTCCATGTCGACGACAAAATCGGATATTTACGTGAAAGGAAGCAGTACTGCACTGGATGCCCTCGGCAAATCGACTTCCGAAAGCTATGTTTCCTTCGACAGCGTTTCCAGTGGATTACAGCCACAGACAACCACGCAAAGTGCCGTAGACTTTTTGAAATCCAACTCTTTGACGATCACCTATGGAAATACCACAAAATCACTCACATTATTAAGTAATTCCGACGGTATTACGCAGGATTCCTCACTGGACGACATCCTTTCGGCCATTAACAACAACCTTTCCAAAAACGAAAATTTTGGTTCCGGCTTCGTTAAGGCAACGGCTTCCGCAGATGGAAAGCTCCTTTTGGGGGCAGCTTCCAGCGACGATACAACCACCGTCACTCTGACATCCAGCAATAGTTCCGTTCTGAACGCACTTGGTGTAAAGGCAAATGCCTCTAACAAACTGACCACCAGCGCGAGCATTGCTGACAATGCTACGGCACTGGGTCTTGCCGGGGAAGACAATCTGGACGAGAAACTTGCCAACCTCACGATCAACGGAAAGCAGATTGAGGGAGTTACAAGCAGCACCACCATCGATGAACTTCTTTCAAAGATCAATAAGAGTGATGCCGGAGTGAAAGCTACTTACCTGAGCAGCAGCGGTTCCTTCCTCTTAGTCAATAAAGACACCGGTGCCGGAAAGACCATCGATTTGGGCGGCTCAGACAGTATTGCAAGCAAATTATTCGGCGGTACCTACACAGAAGGCAAAAACGCAAAAATGACCGTAAGCTACGGCGGTTCTATATCCGAAGAAGTGACCAGTGATACGAATACCTTTAAGCTGGACGGATTGGAACTCACTGTGAGCGGCACATTCGGTCAGAATGCAAACGGCAGCTTTGATTCTTCAAAGGCCGTTACCTTCTCCTCCGCAGCCGATACAGATAAGATCGTAGAGCGTATCAAGAGCTTCGTAGAAGATTACAACAAGATTCTGGATGAGGTTCGTACAAACGTTACCACAGCTCACAACCGGGACTATACGCCTCTGACCAAAGAGCAGGAAGACGAGATGTCCGAAAAGGAGATCGAAAAGTGGAATACCGAAGCAAAGAAGGGTCTTCTGTATGGTGACTCCACGCTTCGCGACTTCGATACAGCGTTGTCCAGTCTTCCTAGCAAATATCTTCAGTCCGGTATCAGTTACGCCGACATGGAGAAGATCGGCATCACCTTCTCATCGGACTACACCACCGGCGGCAAGCTGATTCTGGATGAAACCAAGCTGAAAGCGGCTCTGGAATCCGAACCGGAAACGGTTTCCGATGTTATGGCCGGTAACGACAAGCACAAGGGTCTTGGATCCATTATGAATACAACTCTTACCCCGTATGCCACACATTTCTCATCCAGAAACGGTGGTTCCTACGGTCGCTTGGTAGAGGAAGCCGGATCCAACCGTCTGGTTCTTTCCAAGAATAAAAACCAGGCTTATAAGCAGATTCAAGAAAAGAACAAATTGCTCGACAGTCTGAAGGATAA
>ONLM01000044.1 GCA_900318695.1 uncultured Eubacteriales bacterium
ACGGTCTGCTTGAAATCCTTAAGTGCAGCATCACGATCCTTCTCGCCGGCTGCATAAGAACGAACCTGATCTCTCCATGCAAGGTTAATGGACTCATCCAGCTGCGTCATATTCTTACCGGATGCATACTGGTTTGCCGGAACGAAATAATCAAACATATTCTGTCCGCCAAGGAAGTCCATAGAACCGTCAGACATCTTCATAACTGTACCGGAAGCAACTGCGTCCTTTGTACCGCCCTCACCGTTCAGTGTACCGTTTGCCCACTTATACTGGAGGCCATCCTTTGTGCAATCAAGAGTAATCCACTCAATAATCTGCTTGATGGCATCCTTCTTTGCCGGATCCATATTCTTGTTTGCAAGAAGCCATGTGCCGCCCCAGAAGAAACCTACAGGAGAATCGCAAATTGCCCAGTCACCGTATGTGCCTTCACCGGTCTTTTCACCGCCACAGTTCGGTGCAAGTGTATAGTTAACAAGCCAAGCCGGTCCGAAGAAGCCGAATACCGGCTTTTTGCCCTCGCCCTTCATGTCAGCGAACCATGCGTCCTGCCAATCCTGTGTCACATTTGACCAGCCATTATCGGTAAGGTTCTTTGAAATATCAAGGAATGCTTCTCTCTTCGGATCAATCTGAAGCTTTCCGTCTGCATCGAGCCATGCATTGTCGGAAGAGTTCTCTACCGCATGCCATACATCACCATCACCGGATACGATGCAATCACCCTTATCGGCAAGTGTCTTTGCTGCTTCCCAGAACTTATCCCAGCTTCCGGATCCGCCGCCAATGATCTTTGAAATTTCCTTTGGATCATCTGTGCCGAATACATCCTTTGCAATAGAGCGTCGATAAATAAATGCACCACCGGTTGCCTGATATCCCAGAGCATCGATATCACCATTTGTGTTGGATCCGATATCGATGGTGTATTGTGCGATATCCGCTTCCTTAACCTTATTATCAACATCAATGCCGAGATCCTTATATGGCATTGCATAATCCTGCATATCGCCCTTTGTATACTTCAAAATAAAAGCGGCTTCTGCGCAATACATATCCGGCTGCTGATCACCGCCTGCCTGCAATGCAGAATCCAATGCCGGCTGATATGCACCTTCGGTTGTTGCAATGATAGTAGGATTTACGGTATAGCCAAAATCCGGATGTGCCTCAAGGAATTTATCAACCATTCCCGGAACCTCATCTGTGAAGGACCAAAGATTGATAACACCCTTGCTGCCGGCAGCGCCTGCATCTGCATTTGCAGCCGTATTTGCTGCTGCATCATCCTTCTTTGCTTCGGTCGCCTTTGCTGCTGCCGTAGTAGCCGCGGCAGCGCCTGTGTCACTGGATCCACATCCGGCTACCATACTGGAAACCATTGCTGTGGACAGCATCAAAGCCATAATACTCTTTTTCATAGTATCCTCCATTCAATTTTTTCACGATTTGAATCACATCACTTTCCGTCATGCTCTTCTTTGTTAAAAATATTATTACATAGGAGTTTATTTAATGCTTTGCAAAAATTGCTCTGTTGTTTGCAGGAATTGTCGAAAATAACATTCGGAATCCGCCTGGCAATACGACATATGCAAGAATTTTCTACAATACGCTCATCTAACACGGCAGTTGATTCGTCATATTGCCCTATTAAAACGTTTTCTAAAATTTTGACTTTTCTTTTCATTTCGCAAATTTTTTCCATTTTCCAAGCAATTTGCGACAAGTGCAAAAAAATGGTACAGATCCAAAGATCTGCACCATTCCTTACATTTTTCCCATTATGTGTCTCTTTTTCAGAATTTGCAATTGGCATAAATTGCATCAATCAGTTTTTCCCGAATTGCAGGTTTTAACATATAGCCTGCCGGTTTCAGACTAAGAACTGCTTCTATATGTTCTCTGTCATTTACACCGGTCAGAAAAATTACCGGTATATCCCGAAAATCCTCATCCGCACGAATCATTTCTAACGTCTGTTTTCCGTCACAAACCGGCATTTCATAATCCAGCAGGATCAGATCCGGCCGATTCTTTCCCATAGCCGTCAATGCTTTCATTCCGGAAGTTGCTACGGCAACATCAAAATCATCCTGAATCATTTCTTTGATTGAACGCAATGTAGCTGCATTGTCATCCACAATCAATACCAGTTTTTTGCTTCGATTTTCCTTGATCTCATAGCTGCCATCGGATTTCAGAACGACAGCGGCATCCAGTTTTCTGCATACAGCTTCTACAATTTGCATATCATTCGCCGGTTTGATCAGCACTTCAAACTGTGCTTCATCGTAACCGGACAAAAACATTCTTTTTTCGTTTTCGGAACATATCGTTAAAACCGGAATAGTTCCCTTTTGTTCAAGCATATTGTAGATATTCCGATGCACATCATATGCTCCGAGCAGATTGATTAAAATCAAATCCGGCTTCATAAATCGGCTTACCGTCCAGAAAGATCCGGATCGCACAGTTTTCAGTATGCAAATTTATAGCCAAAGAAGAGTAATTGGCATTCACCACATGGATCAAGGCAATCTGGCTCTCCTCTTCATCTTTCCAATGTAATGGAAAACTTACATCTTTCCCTTTTATTTCTCCATCCGATTCAAGCACCCATTCATCATTCAGCTGGTATATATCTCCTCGCGCTATTTTCGCTTCTTCCTCATCATATAATGGAAAAATAATACGTTGAATCAGAAAAACAATCGCTGCAAAAAATTCTTTGCATTGTGACCTCATTCACATAAATCCGGTGATGAGTATTAGAAGAACATATTATTCATCTGTCACAATAGGGAGGCCCATATGAAAAAGTTTTTAAATATTGCATTGTTGCTTTTTCTTTTAATTGCAAATTTGTCTGCATGCGGCAGCACAGCTTCCACATCCGCTTCCGACAAAAATGTATCCGAAGAAACGTTTCTAGAAAAAAATACCGATGCCGCTCCTGTAGCCATTTCTGCCATGACTGCAAAAACGGCAAGCGACAATTCCGACATGACCATGGAATCCGATCAGAAAATCTCTGACGGCCTCACCATGCAGGATGGCACAGACGATCTAAAAACATCCGGCACCCGTCGCAAACTGATTCGCAATGTCTCTTTGGATGTAGAAACGAAGGACTATGACAACTTTCTCCATAATCTGCAGCAACAGGTGTCAACCATGGGCGGATATGTAGAATCATCCGAACTTCACGGCACCAAAAATCTGGAGCAGCATAATCGAAGCGCCAGCTTCACTTTTCGCCTTCCGAAAGCCTCTGTTGACGATTTTCTGAACTTCACGGAAGGCAACGCCAATCTGCTTCATAAATATGAAAACACCCGTGATATTACACTTCAATATGCGGATACCGAAGGCCGCAAAAAAGCGTTACAGATCGAATACGATCGCCTGTTAGAGCTATTGGCCAAAGCAGAATCTGTAGAAGCCATCATTACACTGGAAAGTCGTCTTTCCGATCTTCGCTATCAGCTGGATAGCTTTGAATCCGATCTTCGCCGTTATGATAACGAAGTCGATTACTCCAGCATTTCCATGAATATAAAAGAATGCCGTGTTCTAACCCCGCAAAAGCAAGACAGCTTCTGGTCCAAGGTGAGCTCCGGTATCGCCGAGAATCTAAACAACCTCTCTCTTTGCTTCATTGATTTTCTGATTTGGCTTTTCAGCACACTTCCGGTTCTCGCAATTCCTGCTTTGGTAATTTATTTTCTTCTTCGCCTTATTTTAAAAATCCGCAAAAACCGAAAAATGCGGAAAGACGCTATCAAAAAAGGAACGCCGGTCAAAGACAGCATTCCTAAAGAAACGATAACTCCAGATTCTCCTAAACAAGAATAATCACTATACCCAGAATACTCTCTTCCGATTCAGTGCTTCCATTGAGATCTGCTCAGATCCACCCGACCTTCCGTAACCTCCACGCCCTCGGATATCAGACGTTCGGCCTGTTTCCAGACTCCGCCAAACGCATATTCCCCCGCAAGCTCTCCTTTTGCATTGACCACACGATGACATGGAATATGCTCCGGATCAGGATTTTTATGCAATGCATTTCCCACGGCTCTCGCCATTTTCCTGTCGCCGGCAGCTTCTGCAACCTGTCCATACGTTGCCACACATCCAGCCGGGATTTTCTTTACTGCCTCATAAATACGTCTTGCCGGACTATCCGCCACCAAGTGATAACTCTCGGAAATCATGACCTTAATATCTTCTTCCGGAATGCTTCCATCCAGAATAATCGTATTCCAATGCATTTTATTCTGATGGTATCCCGGTACAACCGATGGATACCGGTCTCTCCAGTAAAATGCATTATCCGGGACGACCTTCACATTAAGATGAATCGATCCATCTTTCTCATAGGTCCACAGAAAGGCTTTTTTATTCCATTTATATCGTACCAGCTGCCAGTTTGCATCATGAAACGGGGCATCCTGGTATGTATCCGGAAAAGATAGTCCATACTCTAAGGCTTCTTCACGTGTCTCCATAAACAAAATCCTTTCGTCTTCACGGGTAAAAAGCACTGCCTTCAGAATAACGGGGCGAACTGTTTATCGGCAGAATAAAATCGCAACACCTAAAACTACAATAACAGAAAAAACCAACGATATAATCGCAGAAATCTTTTTACCATAACGTCGCAGAACAACTATGCTTACTATGGTATTGGCCACGCTGAGAGCAAACGTTGCGAAACCGGATAGCGCCAATGCCATTCCCATTACGAGCAGCCCCCCAAAGACTCCTACTCCTCCCATCTCACTTCCGTCATTCGCGGCGGACTGCAGTACACAATAATATACTCCCAATCCGCCAACGGTAACACAGATGATCTGCAGAATATCCAAAACATAATTTACTATGATGATACCCGGTTTTTTATTTTGCATTTTCAAATCTCTCCCACTTGATCTCACTGACTTTTTTAAATTACGAAAGCAATTTCCACTTTTATTTCTAATTTTGCATTATAGCCGATTCATTCAGACAATTTTGAAAGAAAAGCTTACAAAAAGTTTAGCTTATATGCATTTCCAAATTTAGAAGCACTGTCTGCACCAAAAAAGACTCCGAAAAAAATTTCTGCATGCAGAAACATTTTCCGGAGTCATATATAATTTACTCTATACTCATTTCCAAACCTCGTCGGCAATTTCCCGAACGAGTTTCAATTTGTTCCATTGCTGCTCTTCTGTCAGTTTATTTCCGATTTCACAGGAAGCAAAGCCACACTGTGGTGAAAGGCATAAACGATCCAGCGGTAAATGTGTGGATGCCTGCTGAATACGGAAGATTACATGCTTTTTATTCTCAAGCTCCGGTGTCTTCGTCGTAATGAGTCCAAGCACCACTTTCTTTCCTTCCGGCACGAAGTCAAGCGGTTCAAAACCACCGGCGCGTTCCGTGTCATACTCAAGATAAAATGCATCAACATGTTCATTCTGTAGCAGGAATTTTGCAACGCCATCGTACCCGCCGGAAGCAGCATAGGTTGAATGGAAATTACCCCGACAGACATGTGTGTTGACATACATATCCTCCGGTGTCCCATCAATCACCGCATTATTAATGGCAACATACTTTTCACAAATTGCATCAATTCCCGCTTGATCTGTTCCAAAAAACTCAAAGCGGTGCGGATCCACCAGCATTCCCCAGGTACAGTCATCCAGCTGCAGGTTACGACAGCCTGCCGCATACAAATCTTTCAGAAAAGCCTGATATGCCGCTACGATATCTTCTATAAGCTCTTTTTCATCTCCGTATATTTTATGTGTCGTCGGCCAGGAAAATGCCATATCAAATTGTGCCAGAAACTGTGCCGGTGCCGGAATCGTTAACTTCGCTACCGTATTTTCGTCTTCCTGTGCCTTTACAAATCTGAAATGGTCCAAAAATGGATGATGGCCCTTATATTTCACTTTTCCAATGACCCATGTATCATCGATCATAGCAGCCTCACCGGCAAACGGTAATCCGGTTTTGGTCGGCGCATGCGTGATACCGTCAAATGCCCACATAAAATCGAGATGCCAGGTGGCACGGCGGAACTCTCCATCCGTAATGACATGATAGCCAAGTTCTTTCTGTTTCCGAATCAGATCCAGAATCGTCTCATCTTCCACTGCTTTCAGCCCTGCCTCATCAAGTGTACCTGCTGCAAAATCAAGACGTGCCTTCTTTAATGCCTCCGGTCTTAAGAAACTTCCTACAAAATCATACCGAAATGGTGTATGTAACTCCTTTGCCATAAAGCCCTCCCTAAAGTCGATTTAATGAGTTCATTTTACCTTTTAGCCGGTTTTACGGGTAATACGGAATTTTTGTATCTTGCTATATATTCTGTCTATAAGATATCTCCATTGCTCTCTATAACCTTCTTGTACCAGTCGAAGGATTTTTTCTTTCGGCGGGCAAGCGAACCGGTTCCGTCATCATATTTCTCGACATAAATAAATCCATACCGCTTGGCCATTTCTCCTGTAGACGCAGACACAAGGTCAATGCATCCCCATGGAGTATATCCCATAAGATCAACGCCTTCTTCCACAGCCTTTGCCATTTCCTCGATATGCGCACGGAGATAATTGATTCGATAGTCGTCGATTATGCTTCCATCCTCTTCCAGTGTATCCTTGGCTCCCAGACCGTTTTCAACAACCATGATTGGAATACCATAGCGATCATAGATTTCATTTAAAGCAAAATGGAGTCCCTGCGGATCAATCTGCCATCCCCAGTCTGATGCCTTAAGATAAGGATTTTTATGGCCGGTACCGATATTGCCTCCAATTTTCTCTGCATGAACATCCGATGACTGCGCATTGCTCATATAATAGGACAGGGTATAAAAATCGACAGTTCCCTCTTTCAGAGTTTCAAGATCTCCATCCTCGATCTTGAGCCGAACGCCCGCTTCATCCCAAATACTCTTTGCATAACTCGGATATGCACCTCGCACCATTACATCCGAACAATACCAGTTCATACGGCGCATAACTTTTTCATTAAGGAGCACATCATCCGGATTACAGGTCATAGGATACGATAGAATAAAGCAAATCATATTTCCCATTTTGAACTGCGGATAATGCTCATGCGCATATTTGACAACCCGTGCAGACGCCACAAACTGATGATGCATTGCCTGATATCGCGCCTGCGGATCATCCGGAACGTTCATGACCGATCCCTCATATCCTTTTACCGTTCCTGTGGATAAAACCGCACCAAACGGCATCGTGCCCGCATTGATTTCATTAAATGTAAGCCAGTACTTTACCTTATCCTGATAGCGTTCAAACACGGTATGGCAGTACTTTTCAAATAAAGCAATGAGTTCTCTGCCCTCCCAGCCATTGTATTTGGCAACAAGCGCATACGGTAATTCATAATGGGATAATGTAACAAGCGGTTCAATGCCGTATTTTTTGCAACATTCAAATAACCCGTCATAAAACCGGAGTCCGGCCTCATTCGGTTCCGTCTCTTCTCCTGTCGGATAAATACGTGTCCAGTTGATTGAGGTACGGAATACCTTGAAACCCATCTCAGCGAAAAGTTTAATATCCTCTTCATAGTGATGATAAAAATCAATTGCCTCATGCGAAGGATAGAATTGATCCGGCTTTATTTCAACTGTGATCCGCTTTGGTGTTTCATATGTACCATTCGTACAATGATCCGGCACCGAGTCTCCCTTTCCATCCAGATTCCAGGCGCCTTCGAGCTGATTTGCAGCAACTGCACCGCCCCAAAGAAAATCTTTTCTAAAAACTGACATAGGTTCTCCTCTCAAAAATCAATACCTCAAATTTTCTCAACATCTATTATAATCTATTTTTTTCTCAATCCGCATCTTTATTCAGACAACAGACAATACAACATCGCCGGGAGTGACATCTCCTGTCTTTACCACTTTGACCGATACAAAATCATCGGTATTGGTAACCAGCACCGGTGTATGAAGCTTCAGTCCGGCTGCTTCAATTCCGGCAAGATCTGCTGTCATCAGCAGCTGTCCCTTCTTGACCGTCTCGCCTTCCGAAACCTTATACGCAAATGGCGCACCATTTAGTGATACAGTATCCAGTCCAACATGAATCAGAAGTTCTACACCATCCTCGGTTGTAATAGCAATCGCATGTCCGGTGTCCATTGTGGTTGTGACTTTTCCATCTGCCGGAGCATATACATTTCCGTCAACCGGCAGAATCGCAACTCCTTCTCCTAACGCGCCGGAGGCAAATGCTTCGTCCGGTACCTCTTTCAAATCCATAACTTTCCCGGCCATCGGTGCTGCAAGTTCAATTTTCTTTACAAGAGCCTCTTTTACTTCCTCTGCCAGATTTCCGGAAGTCATCTCTACAGAAACCGTCTCTTCCGAAGTTGTCTCCGCAGAAACTGCATTTTCGTTCTTTTTTTCACGGAAAAGCAATAAGGTAAGGAAAAAAGAAACTCCAACCGAAATCGCAAGACCGATGGAGCCCATGATTACACCAAGATATGGATTGCCCTCACCGCCGATAAATGTAATTAATGAAAACATGGAAGGGGAACCACCCATGGTGTAGCCCTTAACGCCGGTAATACCCGTAAACAAACCGGAAATACCTGCACCGATACAAGCTGCCACCATCGGTGCGCCGAAACGGAAATTAATTCCATACATTGCAGGCTCCGTAATGCCGGCAACAATAGCCGAAACCGCAGAGGCAAAGCTTTCGGACTTTGTTTCCGTGTCTTTGGCCTTAACCGCAACGCCTAAAGCAGCACCGCCCTGTGCGAGGTTCGAGCAGAACATGGTAACCATAACAATCACATCGTATCCCAGGGTAGCCATATTATTCATGCAGAGCGGAATCAGTGCATAGTGCATACCTGTCATGACAATAAACGGCATAATTGCGGAAAGAATACCCACTGTGAGCCATGGCACCGCATTATACATTTTTTCAAATGCGCCAGACAGAACATTACCGATTACGCCGCCGATCGGTCCCAGAATGCAGAAAGCAATCGGTGTACAAATCAGTAAAAAGATCATTGGCTTCAAAAACGCCTTTAATACATTCGGCGAAATGCGATCTGCAAAGTCTTCAGCCCAGGCCATAACCGGTGCCATAAGAAGAATCGGAAGAACGGAACTTGTATACGTTGCCGTTATCACCGGAATACCGAACAGACTGGTGGCCGGCATGCCAAGGAAGGTTCCAAGGGGTGCGGATTCCAATGTTCCTGCCATCAGAGAAACAATATTTGGATAACAAAACATGGCACCGATAACCATGAACAGCGGCTGCGATTTATGCATTTTCTTCGCAATAAACGCAGACAGGAACAGTGGCAGAAAATAGAAAAAGCTGTCTGCCATACCATAGATAATTTCATAGGTGGAACCTACCGGTTCTATGATCTTGCATGTCGTAAGAATGGTAATCAGTACCTTTACCATACCGGTTCCAAGCATGGCCGGCAGAAGCGGTGTCATACAGCCTGCCACAAATCCCATCATGCGCTGCGCGACATTCCCATCGGCTTTTTCAACCTTCTCATCATTTTCTGTAAAATTACCAAGTCTGCTGAATTCCTTAAAGAGGTTGGAGACTTCGTTTCCGATAACAATCTGATACTGGCCTCCCTGTTTAATTACAGATTTGACTCCCTTCACGGCTTTCACTTTGGCATCATCTGCCTTACTCTCATTTTTTAAAATGAGGCGAAGTCGTGTCATACAATGGGTCGCGGATGCAATATTTTCTGCTCCGCCCACAGCTTCTACGAGCTGCTTTGAGGTACTTACATAATCGAGTGCCATAATATATATCCTTTCTGCTAAAAAATTTTCATAAAAAAATGGGCAAAATCTGAATATGCCGATAAAGGCTTCCGTACTCTAATGCACGGGGCTCCATCGTCATAGTCAGGTCTTGCCCACTTAAGGTCACAATCCTATTTCACTATGTTACTCTTTATTGATTTTTTTCTTCCGGAATTTTCTGGTCACCCGTTCAATATGAACAAGCAAATACAGTTTTTCATCCGAAGAGATTTCAAAATGATAATTGATCAGTATATACTCCGCTATTCTTTCCACACAGAGTCGAACCGGCTTATAGCTTGCAGAAATCGACTCCAGCAATGTTTCATCCTCCGGATCTTCAAAACGCTGATTCATTAAGATCCGACCGGCAAAAAACTTTAAATGTGTTAAAAAACGCTGATAATTCCAATCACTCACATCCAGACTGATCTGGAAGGATTTTTGTACAATGTCAATGAGTGCACCGATCAGCTTGACCGATTCATCCGTATCAATCTCCATGTTTTCCGCAAGCTGCGCATTGATGAAATGATATCCGACAAATGCAGCTTCATTGTCCACTGCTTCCGCCTTGGAGGCAAGGAAATCACTGTGAAGATACTCCTGCAAAAGCAGCATCGTATGCTTGCCGCACTGGAACTCTTTCGGATAGACCCGCTCAATATCAAACAGAAGCGGATTATTCAGCCACACCTTATTCTGAAAGCGATCCTTACACATATACAGATGGTCGCAAAGCGGAAGCACCATATGTTCATTCAACTTCAATCCCATTTCATTTTTGCCATAGTCATATGCAGCAATGGCAATTTTAAAATATTCTTCCGGAATTTCAACGATCAACTGTTCAAAATGTTTGCTTTCCGCCTGTGTCTGCAGTTTAAATTTCCGTTCAATCAAATGTTCCGCAATCGCATCGCCTCGTTTTTTCTGAAAGCCAATGCCCTTGCCCTGGCAAATACAGTCTATACCATCAGCGTCTTTGACCAATATCATATTGTTGTTTAACGCCTTAATCAGTTCCACATTTCACCTCTTTTGGTACAAAAAAAACAAGCATAGATTCTACACTCAAAGAAATGCTTCGCCTGCTCTGCTTTCTTAAAGCCCCGCAATAAAACCATGACCTTTCGGGAATCTCCCGAACCGGCATTTTTTAAGCCTTAAGCAAAAGCAGCCCTCATGAAAGCGCTACACCCTAAAACTGTGAACCTTGCCTGCATTACCAGTCACAAATCACTCAATTGACTTAACTAATTGTAAGAAATTGAAGTCATTATGTCTAGTTGTAATTTCAGCCAAAATCAATCGGAATACTTTGTCGAATTCGTATAAAAAAACATTTCACATATTCCTGTCTTATGTATGCTTTTTGTCAAAAAAACCGTATACCCGGATTTTACGATCCAGGCATACGGCTGCCACAATACATTACTCAATTACAACAAAATGAAGTTATCCTTCTGGGAATTAATCCTGTCCCTCTGCGGCAAGTTGTCCGGCATAACGGCCAAATGTCGCAATACGTCCTGCCTGCGTACCGGAAAGAAGGTTGGAGTAACTTCCATTGTAGTAGTTTCCGGCATCATTACCGATGACATACAGGCCTTTAATCGGCTTGCTTTCCTTGTCCAAAGCATGCATTTTTTCGTCTATCTGGATACCATCCAATGAACAGATCAGATAGCCTCCCGCCTGACGTACTCCATAGAATGGTGCTTCTTTAATGGAAGAAAGGCGGAAACTTTCCTTACCAAAATCGTCATCGCTTCCCTTTTCGAAAAGCTCGTTGTACCGATCTACGGTTTTCTGTACATTCTCTACCGGAAGGCCGAGCTTCTTTGCAAGCTCCTCGATACTATCAGCTTTGACAATATAGCCATCCTGCTCCAGCTTCTCATTCATTCCTACAACATAATCCATAGGGAATACCGGTGCGGCACCATTTGCATGCGGATATACACGGCTGCATCCATGTGTTGCAAAACGCTTGCAGTCCTCTGTATACTTGCTGTCCCAGATTGCACAGTATGTATGCAGTGGCTGGCTGGATGCTGCATGAAGGATATAATCATATGGCTGATACTCATTCATGAAACGTTCACCATTCAGATTGACCTTAAGGAATGGCTGCGATCCCATCCAATACAACGCACCCTTGGTAGCTTCGCCGGCCTTTCCGGTCTCATTTGGTTTAATCGCGCCGCGATCAAAAATCATGGCTGTATGAACGGTATCCATCATGGCTCCGGCCCAGAGACATGCACGAATACCATCGCCCTTTGCTCCGGCCTTGGAATAATTTACACAAGTCTGCTCTACACTCCATGGCTGAAGCTGTTTCAGCATTTCGTCATTAGCACTGTATCCTCCGGTCGCAATGATAACACCATTCTTGGCATTGTAGCGAACGTACCCCTTTGCATCCTTGGCAATGATTCCTGTCACACGGCCGGCATCATTCTTTTCAAGCTTGATCATCGTTACTTCGTACTGTACCTCAAGACCCTTTGCCGTCGCATAATCCAGTACCTTATCCATTGTCAGCTGCTCATAGTAGTCTTCACCATACTGAACACTATGCCCTACTTCAAGCCCAGGATAGTTTGTCTTTAAGTCCTCGTCATATTCGTGCATAAATTCCATGCCGCCCTGCTTCAGCACCTTCTGATACCAGTCAATGGTTTCGCCGGAACGTTCAGCCCAGAGCTTTACAAGACTGCGTTTTGCATATCCCTGACTCCAGTTGCAGATGTAATTGATTGCCTCATTTTTATCGACATTATGACCATCCTTCTTCTGATCACTGGAATCACATGCAGCCAAAGTATCACGAATGCCGGATGCCTTATCATGAGAAAACTTCTCGATCAGAATCGTCTTGGCCCCTTTTTCTGCTGCCGCTGCCGCTGCAAAAAGGCCGGAAGAACCGGCACCGACAACCAGTACATCACAATCCACGGTAGACTTGATATCATTTTCGGAAACTTCCGGTTCCTCACCAAGCCAGTCTGCACTGCTGTTTTCCTGCGCAACAGTTTCCAATGTGATTGTCTGTCCGGATGCCTGCGACATACAATCCAATGCCGCCGTTTTAATGGCTGTACTGGTTACGGTTGCACCGCTGACTGCATCCACATCGCCCGTCTGTTCCTTCAGAATGGTGTTCTGCATCTGCTCACCAATATCGGCACCAATGCCCTTCGTCTCTCCGGATACATCAATCTTAATATCGGTAATGGATGTTTTGTCAAAGGTCATTTCTACCTTTACATCACTGTCCATACCACGTGCTGTTGCGGTATAGGTTCCGGGTGTATAGGTCAGATTCTTTGTTGCGGCATTCAATGCCTCTTTGGCAAGTTCTGTTTCTGCTGCCGATGTAGCCGCAGATGTGCCCTTTGCTTCTGTAGATGTCTTTACATCACCTTTGGATCCGCAGGCTCCAAGGACACCCATCGCTGCCAGGCTTGCCAGTCCGGCACCGAGTCCCTTCACAAATTCTCTTCTTGAAATCTGATTCTGTTTCATGTTTTCCCCCATTGATTCAAGCTGTTAATATATTGACAATACCACCTTTTCAATAGAAGAAAAAGAAAGTATAATTTCATTATACTGCAAGTTTTCCTTGCGTTTTATGAAAGGGAATGCCTAGCCATGACGATACAGCAAATACACATTTTTCAGGTTCTTTGTCACGAATTAAACTACACACGGGCAGCTGCAAATCTTTATATGACACGGCAGGCCGTAAAACAGAACATTACTGCATTGGAGTCCGAACTGGGCGGTGCACTTTTTCTGAACGAGCGGAATCATATCTCGCTAACCGAAAAAGGCGCTGTTTTTCAGAAACATTCCCTTCCTGTATGGGAAGCGTACGAAAGACTTCAGAAAACCATGATTCATGATCTCAAAATAAGTAAACCCATAAAGCTTGGCATCAGTGTTTCCCTCATTCCGGATTTTCTGCCCGATCTCCCGGATGTTTTAGAACGTTTTCAGATGCAATTTCCAAATTTGGAAATCGAACTTCTGGAACAGGATAATGATGCGGTTGTCCGTGCAGTACAGGAATCCGCGTATGACGCCGGTCTGATCATGGATTTGGGAGCAAAAGCAGTCATTCCACACACTGCACGTTACGAAATTGTTTCCTGTGCACTGGCATGCATGGTAGAACGGCATCATCCTCTATGGGACAGAACCAGTCTAACACTGGAAGACATCAATGGTGAGACGATACAAATCCCCGGAAAAAGCGATGCCTTCTCTCCGTTGTTTCGTGAAATCCGGCAAAAGAATTATCATATTCAATTTGAAATTTCGCCGCATTATTATCAGGTGTATTATAAAGTCCGTGATGCAGGAATTCTGGGCTTGAACCGATATTTTCCACCGGAAAATGAATCCCCGGAAAGTACACGCGATATTCCGTTGAAATCCGCGCCTCCACTATGCGCTGCGCTCATCACAAGTGAAAACAAAAAGAGCGGAATGGAAACCATGCTCCACCCGCTCGTTCATTTTCTGCGTAAGGAATATCGTGCCAAGCCATTTGTACGGCAAACCGTTTAATCCCGATTCTTCCTCACCTTGTCACGCCGTTCTATCCGGTATTCTGCTCCAACGTTCCTTTAAAATAAACGCAGCGCTTTTGGGTTCTCTCGTTCTTGTAAAAATGCCTTTATGATTGCCGTTCACGCGGAAAATACCTTCTCCGGTCTGAAAATCGGCAAAATTCCAGACAAGTTCTCCCTGGACAAACGGAAACCGATCCATGACACGGAAGTTCATTTCATAATATTCTTTCTGATATTCTTCTGACCACATTGTCCCCGGAAGATCATGCAGACCGGCTATGGTATCTGCACCGAATTCCGTAAATACAATTGGTCTTCCGCCCCTCACGCGATCCCAACGTACCATTTCATCACAGAATAATTCCTCTGCTTCATCGAAATCCTCTCCGCCACTGATATACCACCCATAATAGCGGTTCAGGCAAATGAAATCCATGAACGGAAAACATTTGCATTTTTCCGGACTGCTGTTTTTTTCCAATGCACCGGTCAATGGTCTTTGCTGTGGATCAAACCGTCTTGCCGCTTCAAACACTTTTTCAAAGTACTCTCTCGATACCTCACTGGTTGTCTCCGGTTCATTCAATAGGCTAAAAGCAATCACCGATGGATGATTTTTATCTCTTGCAATCATTTCTCCGGTTTCACGAATGTGATTGGCCAGCAGTTCCGAAACCGTTGGTGTTTCAAAAAAATAAGTATATTTTCCCGTACCGGCATCTACAAAATTATGCATGGATCGCATCATTCCCACTGCCGGCACCTCATCAATAATCAGAAAGCCTTCTTCATCGGCAAACTGGTACCACTCCTCCGCATACGGGTAATGACTCGTCCGGAAGCAATTTGCTCCGGTCCACTTCATACATTCAAAATCTTTTTTGGCGATGGACCAGTTAAATGTTCTGCCCAATACATCAAAGTCTTCATGCTTGCCATATCCCTTCAGATATACCGGCTGATCATTGACCATAATCCTGCCATCCCGTACGGTCACGGTCCGTATCCCCAGTTTCTGTCGGTAACAGTCCAGCATAGTGTCATCGGCTGATAACAAAAACAACTCCATGGTATAAAGATGTGCATCCAATACCTGCCAGAGCTTTGCATCTTCCACATACAATGTTCCGTCTGTCCGGCCGGACTTATTCTCTGCATCTGCATTTTCATCCACAGGAAGCAGGATTTCCTTAACCAGCTTCCCGTCTTCATCCCTCAGCTTTACACAAAGCTGCTTCGGCGAAGCTCCTGTCCATTCTGTCACTACAGAAAAACGAATCTCCGCATCCTTCTGTTCGATTCGGTAACAGATATCGATATCCTTAATAGACGTTTCCGGAATTTCCATAAGCCATACGCTTCTCTGTATTCCGGCATAATTAAAGAAATCAAAATACGGTTTTGCAAGCTTTGTGCCGTCCTTTTTTATCTTCACCGCACCGCACGGCAAAGTTCTTTCATTTAATTCATTATTGCCCAGAACGACAATGCGATTGTTGCCATTCGGCTTCACGACAGCAGTAATGTCACAGACAAACGGTAGAAATCCGCCTTCGTGCTCTCCTACCAGTATTCCGTTGCAAAATACCTTTGCCCGATGTGTCACACTGCCAAACCGGAGCAGCTGTTTCATGCCCTCCTTTTTTTCAGGTATAAATACATCGGTTTCATACCAGAAATTGCCACAATAATTTTTTCTTTTTTTGTCTGTGAAAAACTCCGCAAAGCTCCCCGGAACCGGCATATATTCCTGTCCCGGCAGACCATTATTCCAATTTTCCCGTTCGCCTTTTGCCTCTTCGTCAAATGCAAACTTCCAAATCCCATCCAGCATTCTATAGCTACGTTTCTCATTGATTTCCGGATACAATAATGAATCGTTCATAAATCTTCTCAAACCTTATTTTTCTTCCTTAAATGTCACAAACGCTACAGCAAAGGCACCTACAAGTGAAATCACGATTGCAACGATACCCCAGATTCCATATACCGCATAAATTGCCGGAAGTGTTAATGCATTAACCGACATTTGAACATCACGTGTTACATGCATGATTGCACAAAGCGCTCCACCAATTCCATTGATAATGCACATAGCCGCAAATACCTTTTTACGGGCAAGCAAAACGCCGTAAATGGCAGGCTCCGTAACTCCGCCGATAAAAGCAGACAGGGCGGATGTACCGGCAAGATTCTTCAGATCTTTATTATGGGTTCTAAGGAATACGGCAAATACAGCTGCCGCTATACCAAAGTTTGTACCAACGGTTAACGGAAGAATATAATCATATCCCAATACCGCATAATTATTCATAACAATAGGGATCAATCCCCAGTGAACGCCAAAAATAATCATTACAGGCCACAGGGCAGCCATCGCAAAACCTGCTACGAACGGAATCGTATTCAGTCCTGTCTGAATTGCAAAGGCAAGTCCGCGTCCTACAAAATCGGTCACCGGTCCGATCACTAAAAGTGTGAACGGGAAGAGAATAATAAGATCAAGAAGCGGGACAAAAATACCACGTAACACTTCCGGAAAAATCCTTTCAAAAAGCTTCTCCAGTTTAGCCTGCAGATATGCGACAACAATAACCGGAAGGACGGAGCTCGTGTAGCTGATCACATCCACCGGCAATCCGCAAAACGTCACCGCAGCTTCTGCATTTTTGAGACCGACAATGCTTGGATAAACCAGTGCCGCCGCAATTCCCATAGTAATAAATGGCTTTGCGCCAAATTTCTTTCCGGCGGTATAACCGAGAAAGATCGGCATAAAGTAAAATGCGCTGTCTGCCGCTGCATAAAGGATCGTATATGTCGATGCATCCTTCGATAAAATATTTAATGTTGTAAGGAGAACCAGCGTACCTTTCAGAAGACCGGCTCCCATGAAAGCGCCCATAAACGGCATAAAAATGGCAGAGACATACTCAACAAACTTGTCACCAAACACATTTTTCTTGTTCTTCTTTTTATTTTCCGCAACAACATCCTCCGAAGAATGTGATTCTTCCATTTTCACATCGGCCGCCGTTTCTGCATCATCCGCTGCAACGGCCGCTTCTTTTTTCCGATTCGTCATATCCGTAATAATGTCATACACCTTGACAACATCGGTTCCAATTACAACCTGCGTCTGCCCACTTGCCTCCAATGCTTTTAAAACGCCGTTAATCTTCGTGATTTCATCAAGATCCGCTTTGCTTTTGTCCTTTAATATAAAACGAAGCCGTGTTACGCAATGCGTAAAGGAGTCTATATTCTCCGCTCCTCCGACTTTTTCTAACACTTCTTTTGCGATTGCATTATAATCTTTTGCCATACTCGTCCTCTCCGTAAGTCTGCCTTATCGTATCATGCTCTACGTCGTGTTTTTTCTAATATTGATCTGTACAAATCAGCTGATAGACGCATTTTATCAAAATAATTCTTTGGGTGCTAGAACGGAAATGCCGCATTAGCGTTTTATTGCATTTTGTGTTATGATTTTCTCATTATATTTTTCTTCTATGTCAGTAATGAGGTGTAACGATGGATTTAAAAGAATGCTGCAGATTTTTGGAAGATCTGGAATTGATTCCGGTCACGATTTTAGATACGGATGATTCTATTCAGCAATTCTGTGAACAGTATTATCTTCATTCCGCACAGAAATCACTCCAGTTCGATAACCTAAAAAAACTTTTGTCCGAGCTTACCCCTTTCGAGATTCTGACCCTTCAGGACCATTTTCAAATACATTTTCTTTTCGCACGTATGGAATACCGGAATTTATGTCACTTCGTTGCATACGGACCGTTTTGCACCGAACTTCTTTCCAGTGATGATGCCGGAATCCTTCTTCAGCATCTCGACATTCAGGACCTTTCCAGGAATGATCTCCAGGAATATCGTGCGCGTTTCCAGGTTCAGTCCCAGGGAAAGGCCCAGTATGCCTTTAATATCCTGCTCTCCCGTTTTACTACTGTTCAGACGCTGCGCAGCATACGTGCTTTGGATGAAAGTTTTATACCCGAACTTACCGATTCCGACCCGGAAACCTATAAAAAACTCCATGGCTCCATCATTCGGAAACGTTATGAGGGAGAGCAGCAGCTTATATCCTACATCGCTGCAGGAAACAGTGCTGCGGCCATCAATACCTGGCACGAGTTGCACCGTAAAATGGAGTTCCGAAAACTGGGGCATACTCTGGAAATATCACGTTCTTCTGCTGCCGTCACACGAACTCTCATCCGCTTTGGAGCAATTCAGGCCGGTATCCCGGCGGAACTGAATGATGATATTTCCGGAAGAAGCGCCATCTATATTTCGAGGGCACGAACCATCGATATGATCAACGAAGAACATGAACGCCTGATTCAGGAATATTGCCATTTGATTCATCGATACAAAACCAGACATTATTGCAGTATTGTCCTAAGCGCCCTATATATGATGGAACATGATTATGCAGAGAATCTGACAAGCTCCTCGATTGCCGGCGAAATCGGCTGTTCTGTAAGTACTCTCCTGCATCGTTTCAAACAAGAAGTCCATATTACTCCCGGAGCCTACCTGAATCAGGTGCGCATGAAAAAAGCCGCCTATGACTTATCCTATACCGACGATTCCATTCAGGAGATCAGTAACCGCGTTGGAATATTGGATGCAAACTACTTCGTAAAATGTTTCCGCCGTGTATATAAACTCACGCCTTCGCAGTACCGAAAGATTCATCGTCAATAGTAAGCATACCGTGTTATATTATATCTTCGAGTTATATCTCGTATCGGATTTAACCATTTTTAAAATCAAAAGCCACACTATATAATCGGGTGCATAAACAACACAACCAAAAAGCATCAAAAAGCATTGACGAAGAACGTTACGCAATCCTTCTTATCCAGCGAGTGATGGTTGATGAGAGCATCGCAAAGAAGCTGCAGTAATAAATCACTTCCGAGCTACAGCCCGAGGATCGGCTTACGCGCGATTTCTTGCAGACATCATTTCCTGCATGATTTCCGTATTCTTTCAGCCTTTCATTAGACGCTGTCGTAAGTCTCACGTTACAGAGACATGGATTGTTGGATCCAGTGAGAGCACGATCTATATCGTGAAATTGGGTGGTACCGCGTATAAAATACGTCCCAAGAGCATTGAGCTCTTGGGATTTTTTTATTGCATTTATAAAATTCGAAAATCTCTCTTCCAACAAAGTGTTGAGAACAAAAATCATCAAAGTGTTACAAAGGAGAATCAACTATGTCTTATACCGTAAATTTACCTCATTACAGTGTTGGCGCAGATTGTTATCAGGAGGTTCCTGAAGTGTGCGGTCGCTTTGGTAAAACCGCCGTTGTCGTAGGTGGCAAAAAAGCGATGGAGAAAGCTAAGCCTTATTTGGATGCTGCTCTTAAAGATTCTGATTTTAAGGTATTGGAATATGTATGGTATGGCGGAGATTCTTCATATGAAAACTGCCATATGGTCATGGACAACCCATCCGTTCAAAAGGCTGACACGATCTTCGGTGTCGGCGGTGGCCGAGCTTGCGATGCCGCTAAATATATCTCGACAGAATTAAAGAAACCGCTCTTTACTTTTCCTACCTTAGGTTCAAACTGTGCGTCCGTTACCGCAATCTCTGTTATGTACAATGCTGACGGAACATTTAAAGATTATTATTATCCCAAGGCTGCAGAGCACATGTTCCTAAATACCGCCGTCGTGGCAGACTCTCCGGTTGATTATCTGTGGGCCGGCATCGGCGATGCTCTTTCCAAGGAATATGAAGCTGCATTTACTTCCCGGAACGACGATGTAACCGGCAAACATTCCCCACTCTTAGGTCTTGCTGTATCTCATGTATGTACAGATCCTCTGATGAAGTTCGGTCCTAAGGCATTGGAAGACTGCAGAAATCATGTAGCCTCTATGGAACTGGAACAGGTAACACTGGATATCGTAGTATCCACCGGCATTGTTTCTCTTCTGGTTTCCAAGCTGGGAGATTACTACTACAATTCCACTCTTGCACACTGTGTATACTACGGTTCAACTGTCACCAAAAAAGGAGAACACCATCTGCATGGCGAAGTCGTTTCTCTCGGCGTTCTTTGTC
>ONLM01000133.1 GCA_900318695.1 uncultured Eubacteriales bacterium
AGCCAGTCCGGTATATGAAATCCCGGAATAATCCGGAATGCAAACTGCGGATTCATATCCTCTGATACACCAAGTCGGTTATAATGAAGCTGTTCTTCCCCCTTTTCAATGAAGAAGCTGTAGCTGATCGGAGTTTTTCCCACGACAACGGCACAGGAATAATAGTCAAAGTATTCCGTCTGCATGCTGCGCTTCATATACGAGGACTTTCCGCTCTCGTGGAAATGTATCCGAACCGCCTCTACGTCCGCGCGGCGGGTCCGAAATCTGATTGTCACCGTATCCCCGGGATTCGGTTCCTCCGGTGAACGATACATTGCTTCACCGGAACAGTAGAGACCATCCCAGTTGATCCTACTCATTTCCATGCATCCATTTTCCTTTTACATTGGTTTAATCATCAAATTCCACAACGCCAATGAACGGCAGATTGCGGTAGTGTTGGTCATAATCCAGGCCATAACCAACGACAAACTCGTCCGGGATTTCGAAGCAGGAGTATTTCACATCCACTTCCTTCTCACGGCGGCTCGGTTTATTCAGCAAAGTACAGATTGAGATGGATTTCGGTTTACGATCGTAAAGAAGCTTTGACAGATGGTTCAAAGTATGACCTGTGTCAATGATATCTTCGACGATCATTACGTTCTTTCCCTCTAGAGGCTCATCCAGATCCTTTACGATCTTTACGATACCACTGGATGTGGTTCCTGCACCGTAGCTGGATACAGACATGAAGTCAAATGAAATGTCAACATCTTTGATGCGCTTTGCAAGCTCCATCATAAACATTGCTCCGCCTTTTAAAATACAAATGAGATGCAGGGACTGACCCTTATACTCCTCTGAAATCTGATCGGCGATTCCTTTGATCTTCTGCTCAATTTCCTCTTCCGGAATCAGAACTCTTACATGCTGTCCCATGATTCTTTCTCCTTTTCATACTGATCACATCCTGATGAATACTCACGATCAGGTGTTTCTTTACATAATCTGCAGATACCTTTGCCGGAAGGTCCAAATGACCATTCCCCGGTCCAAAGATCAGTCTGTCCATATCACGGAAATGACGTCTGGTCCAATCCTTCAGCGGAACATCAAGCTTTCTGATTAACTCCATCATAACATAACTACGAAAAAGCGGCGCTTCCTTTTTGAGTTCCGATACCGATAATTTTATAGTTTTTTCAACATGATCATCCGGTATTTTCATCGCTGTTAAGGCAATGGCATTCTCTACCAAAGTTCCGTGATTTTTTACGTATTCCTCTGCTTTCTCACGAAAAAATGTCTCGGCTTCCCGAAGCATAACGGCTGTCTCACATATATGCAATGCAGCCTCCGGATTGATCTTTTGAAGCTCCGGAAGAACCACCTGCCGGATCCGGTTTCTCGTGTATTGAAGATCCTCATTGGTCGAATCAAAAACATACGGAATATGCTGATCTTTGAGCCATTTCAGTATATCCTCTCGTTTTATTGAAAGCAATGGGCGGATAATAAAATCGCGTTTCACATCCATGCCGGCCATACCACGCATTCCGGATCCCCGCACAAAGTTATGAAGAATCGTTTCTGCCTGATCATCCAGATGATGGGCTACCGCGATCCATACTGTATTTACATCTTCCTTTTCGGAAAGCGCCGTCCGATATTCCTGAAATGCCCGATAGCGCAGAATACGTGCCGCCTCTTCCAGACTCAGACCATGTTTCTCTGCATATTCCGGTGCCGGAACACGCACCAGTCGGAACGGAACCGCAAGCTCTTCTGCCATTTTCCGGGAAAACGCCGCATCCCGATCGGCTTCCTCTCCGCGGATTCCATGATGTACATGCACCGCAAACAGGCGAAAACCGAATTTTTCCCGTAACGCAGACAATGCCTGCAGAAGAAATACAGAGTCCGGACCGCCGGAAAGGCCCACGATCACCGCATCGCCCCGCCGGACCAGCTTCTCCTCTTCCATTATATTTGCAAGTTTACGTAACATTGCGTCCATAGTTACCTCATCCTATAAAAAAGGAAGAGGGATCCACTCCCTCCTCCTGTTCTTTCCGTTTCTTAATTGCCCTGTTCCGGCTTGATGATTACCTCATCCGGAAGTTTGAGCCCAAAGATCTCCCGTGCCTTCTCCATGGTATATTCCTTGGTCTTTACATATACCTTCTGCTTCTGCAATTCTTCTGAATGATGCTGTTCATTTGCGATTTCCGCATCAAGGCTCTCTTCCTGCAATGCATAATTCCGGTCCTGCTCATGGAGTGTGATGCTCCGGATGTGCACGGCAATGGCCAGAAAAATTACTACGACGGTAATGCCAAGGATGGCTATTCGGTTATCCGATCGTTCTTTATTTCTTTTTCTTGTCATACCTTTTTTAAGCATTAAACGCTTTTATTACTTATCTTCACGTTTCCTATTGCTTTACTGCATTATAGTTTAGGACCTTTTAAAAAGCAATATTCAAAACCGGCTTTCCCATGTTCGCATCAGCAGTACCGGAACATATCCTCCGCGTCCTCTTTCCGAACCGTTTCCTGTACCTTCAGGACTTCCGCCTTCACGGTTTTGGCACCAAAGGCGATTTCGATAATGTCCCCGATCTTCACTTCCGCGCTGGCTCTTGCCACCTTGTCGTTGATCTTTACACGGCCTGCATCACATGCTTCATTGGCCACCGTTCTTCTTTTGATCAGTCTTGATACCTTTAAATATTTATCCAGTCTCATGTTTTACCTCAAAAAAGGATCACAGGTTCGTAAGAGCCGGTGATCCTTTTTGTTTTCTATTCTTCCAATCGGAGTTTTCCGTTTTGAAGAAAATCCCCATTTTAAAAACCCGGAGGTTTATGAGGAGTTTTGTCCATTTTCAGGGTTTAAACCGAAAGCTTTAATCAGGATTAGTTGATCTTATCCTTAAGAGCCTTACCAGCCTTAAATCTAGGAGCCTTAGAAGCATCGATCTTCATTGTTGCACCGGTTCTAGGGTTTCTACCCTCACGAGCTGCTCTCTCTGCAACATCAAATGTACCGAAACCGATAAGCTGAACCTTGTCGCCTTCTACAAGTGCATCTGTAATAGCGTCAAATACGCCCTTAACTGCTGCCTCAGCATCCTTCTTTGAAAGATCTGCTTTCTTAGCTACTGCTGCAACTAATTCCATTCTATTCATATGATTTCCCTCCGTATGTACCGACGGCGTTCAATTTTCTGCACATACACAGAAGCCGACAGTGATTATACTTTGTTTTACGCTTGCATTATATATTTAGTAAACGTGAGTGTCAACAAAAGAAGTACGCTATTCCGCCATTTTACGGCATTTTCATGCGTCATTCCTTATGGATACGACTAAGAAGTACCATAACGTCATCACAGGTTTTCAGAAGACTGAATGGTGCATCTGCCGTCCGCGCCGTGAATGCCAGAATCGGATTCATGCCGCCGTTAAAGCGCAGCTGTCCGTGGCTTTCCATAATCAGCTTCGGAATTTCTTCCGACCGGATCTCTGCATTTTTCCGGAACACAAGCCGGAACCGTCCCTTCTCGATTTCCACATCCGTGATGCCGCACTGATGTGCAAGCGCCCGGATTCTGGCCACCATAAGAAGGTTTTCACAGGCCTTCGGTACTTCACCATAGCGGTCGGTCAGTTCATCCTCAATGTCACTGTAATCCTCCTCGGACTGGATGGAAGAAATCTTTTTATAGGCATCCAGCTTTTGGGATTCATCGGTGATATACGTATCCGGAATAAAGGCATCGATATTGCAGGTAACCGCCGTTTCAAAGCGCTCCTCTTCTTTCAGCTCGCCTTTTTCTTCCAGGACCGCGGTATTCAGCAGCTTGCAGTACAGATCATATCCTACTGCCTCCATATGCCCATGCTGCTCCGCTCCGAGCACATTGCCCGCTCCACGGATCTCAAGATCCCGCATGGCAATGCGGATGCCGGATCCAAGCTGTGTGAATTCCTTAATTGCCTTAAGACGCTTTTCGGATTCTTCCGTAAGGCTCTTGCCGCGCCGATACATAAGAAAAGCATACGCGGTACGATTGGAACGTCCTACCCGTCCGCGAAGCTGATAAAGCTGACTGAGTCCCATCCGGTCGGCATCATTGATAATCAGCGTGTTTGCATTCGGAATATCCAGTCCTGTCTCAATGATCGTAGTGGATACCAGTACGTCGATCTCGCCGTTAATGAACTGAAGCATAATATCCTCCAGCTGTGACTCCGACATCTGCCCATGCGCATAGGAAATCCGGGCATCCGGACACAGTTTCATAAGATGCGATGCGATATCGGCAATATTATTGACCCGGTTATGGACAAAATAGATCTGACCGCCGCGAGACATCTCTCTTTCGATTGCTTCCCGCACAAGCTCGTCATTGTACTCCATGACATAGGTCTGGATCGGCACACGGTCGATCGGCGGTTCCTCCAACACCGACATATCGCGAATGCCTACTAATGACATATGAAGTGTACGCGGAATCGGCGTGGCCGTAAGCGTCAGAACATCAATGTTCTTCTTCAGATTCTTGATTTTTTCCTTATGCGTTACACCGAAGCGCTGCTCCTCATCGATGATCAGAAGTCCGAGATCCCGGAACGAAAGATCCTTCGACAGGATTCTGTGCGTACCAATGACGATGTCCGCCTGTCCGTTCTTCAGTTTTTCAATGGATTCCTTGATCTGATGCGGTGTACGGAAACGGCAGAGCAGTTCAATGTTTACCGGAAATCCTTTCATACGCTCAACAAAGGTATTGTATACCTGCTGGGCCAGAATGGTGGTCGGCACCAGATACGCCACCTGTTTGCTGTCCTGTACCGCTTTAAAGGCCGCACGAAGCGCAATCTCTGTCTTACCGTATCCCACATCCCCGCAGATCAGACGATCCATGATTTTATGGCTCTCCATATCCGCCTTGGTTGCTTCGATGGCCAATGTCTGATCCGCTGTTTCTTCATATGGAAAAAGCTCCTCAAACTCCTGCTGCCACAAAGTATCCCGGCCGAATTGATAGCCCGTGGCATTCTGCCGCGCCGCATAAAGCTTTACCAGATCGCGGGCAATTTCCTTAACGGCATTCTGTACCCGACTTCGTGTCTTTTTCCAGTCGTTATTATCCAGCTTGTTAAGCCGCGGCGCTTTTGCTTCCGCACTCGCATATTTCTGAATCCGGTCCAGCTTTGTCGCCGGAAAATAGAGCTTTCCGCCATCTCCGTATTCAATGGAAATATAATCCTTCTCCACACCGTCTGATTCGATACGTTCGATACCGCGGTAAATACCTATGCCGTGTTCTTCATGCACCACGTAATCCCCGGGACTCAGTTCGCTGAGCTTGGCAATCCGCTGTCCATGAATCTTCGTCTGCTTCCGTTTTTTGCGGACTTCGCTCTGATTTCCAAACATGTCGCCTTCGGTCAAAAGAACAAAGTTTGCATCCGGGAAGCGGTATCCGCTGTTCAGAGAACCAAACATAACCTGTATCGCACCCCGGTCTTCTTCCGTCTCGATCTGATTCGGATCCGGACAATAGGCCCGAAGTTCGTAATCCCGCAAATTCTGTGCCAGACGGGAGGCTCTGGTTTTTGACGGAGAAAGCAGAACGATACGGCATTCTTCCTTTTGCCACTGCTTGAGATCTTTGATCAGAAGTTCAAAGCCGGAACGATACGGGGTTACTTCGGTCGTGTTGATCGTGATCGTAAGTCCCGTCGGAAATTCCTTCAGATTGTTTCCAAGCGTTGAAAAGGCTACCGTCCGCGAACGTTTCAGCCGTTCCATAATACTCTCGATGCTATAGATCAGTTTATCCGGATCCTGCACATTCTCCTGGTTCAGTCCCTGCTCCTCAAACCGGGCCGCAAGCTTTACATGATGCTTCGCCTGTTCCAGCCGCGCCAGAAAGCTCTCGCGGAATTCATTCTCCACCGCTTCGCCGCGTTCTTTGAGGCGATCCGGTTCATCCAGATACACCGCCGCATCTTCCCGGAAATAGTCCAGAAGGCTGACTTCACGATGCGGATCGTGATACACACTGTCCCGGTCCGAAGCCGGATAAATCTCCACCTTATCCAGCTTATCGATCGAACGCTGTGACTCCACATCAAAGCTTCGAATATTATCCACTTCGGTATCCCAAAGTTCGATACGGATCGGATTTTCCGCCGTAAACGGAAAGATGTCTACAATGCCGCCACGAATGGAAAATTCTCCCATTGCCTCGACTTCCGGCAGCCGCTCGTAGCCTAATGCCACCAGCTGCTCACCCAGCCGGTCCAGTTCCAATTCCTGCTCCGGAGCAATCGTCAGAACCGATTTCCGGAAGCTTTCCCGCTCCAGAACCTTATCCATTAGTGCATCAATGGTAGTAACCACGGCTCCGCCGGCATCTTCCATAAGATGCTGAAGCACCTCTACCCGCTGTCTTGTGATCAGTGTTCCCTGTGTATCCGCCTGATAAAACAGAAAATCCTTTGCCGGATAATACCATCCCGGCATATGAAAGGCGCGAAGATCCCGCACCAGTGCTTTGGCATGGGATTCGTCATTCGTCACAATCAGACACCAGCCATCCTCTCCGCTCAAGGAGGCAATAAGCTGTGCCTTTACCGGATTGACTGTACCGACAACCGAAACAGGTCCTCTGCCATCGCAGAAGACCTGGTGAAGTTTTTTATATTCCTCGCTTTCGAGAAACGGATTGATCATAGTTTCCTCCGAATGATCTGATGCAGAAAAAGCATTCTATCATGCATTTGCTTTCTTGATATTGAAATGATTCATCGCATGCGTCATACCGTTCGTTACAATGTCAAGACAGGCCTCGGCACCGGTTTTGTACATATCCCCGATTGTTTTTTCATCCTCACCGGTGAATTTTCCAAGTACATG
>ONLM01000267.1 GCA_900318695.1 uncultured Eubacteriales bacterium
GAAACAACTTCTGCATAAGCGCCAAGTTCTTTCGCTGTTTGGCAAATATAAGGGGTATAGTTGGTCTTGAACGAGTAGGCAATACGATAGTTGTCGTAATTTGTTTTCATGGCTTGTTCAAGTTTTTTATAATTCTCAATAAATTCCCTTTTATCAAAAACATACAGCGGTGAACCATAGATGTCAGTCAACGCTGTCAGTGCTTCTCTGGTCTGCTCCATTACAAACTCGCTTTTTCATCAAAACTCATCTCAATACGTAATATCTCAAATGCCTCAGCAAATTTCTTTCCTATCTCATAACCTCTAAAGCCACAGCGGCAGCGGACACCTTCGATCCAGTCCTCTGCACCGAATTTATTGTATTCGCTGGTATGGCATTTAAGCGATTCGATTTTTTTATTGATCGTTGGCTCGATATCCACGTACATTCCAGGCCTGAATGCGATATAGGATCGTCCGGAGGGTGTGATGGGCTCATAAAAGAAAACGGTATTCTTTCTCCTTGCTGCAGCGATTGTTGCCTTGGCAACTCCTTCGTGCGCCTGATGCGTATCAAAAGGATGATGCGTAAAAACGATCTCAGGTTCAAAAGCAGCCATTCGTATATCAATTGCGTTTACCACATCGGATCTGAACGGTATATCTTTGGTCTCAAAATCAAGAATCTCAATATCTGTAATCCCCAATGTATGAAACGCGTTCAGTCCCTCTTTTACAGCTACTTCGTCAGAACGTTGAATCATACCTTCCTTATTCGTATAGCCGGATTTACTCATAATCAGTACCTTAACGGTATGCCCTGCTTCTACCGCCTTGGCCAAAGTACCACCGCAGGCAATCTCAATATCATCCAGATGTGCGCCTATCGCCATGATCCTCACAATTACTCACCTCTTCTTCAAACCATCTGAGTTCTTTTATTCAAAGTAATCCCCATGTCGGTCCACATTGAAAATAGAAAAAGAAAGAATAAACTAACACAAAAAGAGTTTCCAAAAATCTGGTTTTTTCACGACCGAATGCCTCCCGTAGTAACCATGGTATCAGAATATAATTGGATAAACTGAAATAGATAGGGATCGATCCCATCAGAATACCGCTCGTAAAAAAACTGAAAACATAAAATCCTGCTGTCACAATAGAAAGATTCGCACAGACATTTATCAAAGGATTATTTGCCTGATCCAGATGAGAACGATAAATAGAAGACATAATGGCTGGAACCGAATAAAACAACACACGTAAGATATTTGTTCCATCATTATTTTTTAGGATATCAATATCTCCTTCATATGCTGTCTCTTCCAATGCAGTGACAAGAAATCCTGTAATGCGGTCGGCGAAAAGAATCGCCACAACAATGGCACCCATAAAAGCCATTGTTCGCAGATTCCAGAATTTTCCATTAACAATAAAAATAAACGGCAAGAAAATCAGTGCAGTCGCATGGATTTGTGAAACCAAAAGAATAATAATTATTACTGAAGCATATCGTTTCTTAGCAATCAACGGAACGCATAAGAAGAGAATTGCAGCTGCAATAAACTGCCGTATACCATTAAACATCCAGGAAAGGTAGTCCGTGGATGCAACAAAGAAGAAAAAGCTGAGCCAGTAATTGGATGAATATTTACGATAAACATATACAAGACAAACCATCTGTACTGCAGCAATAAAAACAAACAACGCAATATCCGATTGGCTGACCAGACATTTGAAAAGCAACTCAAACAGTTTGAAACCGTAACCTTTCCTGACACTTTTCATATATGTTCCAATTTGATCCAGACTTGACGGCATATTTAAGAATGTAGAACGATAAACCTCCGTATCACCAAAATGTCTTCGCCATCCGGCCCAGATCACAAAGGGAACAGCCAATACCACCGCTGGAAAGGGACGCCAGCGAATGCAGTACTGTCCATTCACAAGTTCTTCCCGCTTCATATAAATAATCCGGCTCAGTACGCCAAACAAAAATGGCCACATCAAGAGCCACCAATAATTCTGTAATCTCATTCTCTCCCCAACCTGAGATTTATCTCATAAGACATGTACAATTTATTTAAAATGTTTTCGTTTTCCGTCTATCTCTTTCTGCCGCTTTTCTATGTGCTTTTCCACGGCTCCTGTGCCGCCTTCAACTACGCCCGAGTGTTTCAGCACATTTGCCACTGTCGTAAGGATACAGGTTGCATCCATTTTGAAAGTCACATTGCTGCAATACTCGCCGTCGAATTCTGCCTTTTCATCAATTTCAAGCTCGTCACGGCCATTGACCTGTGCCCAGCCGGTAAGCCCCGGCATGACATCATTTGCATTGAAATCTTCTCTTCTGGCTACCAGAAGATCCTGATTCCAAAGGCCTGGTCTCGGTCCCACCAGGCTCATGTTTCCAATAAAAATATCCCATAACTGCGGCAGTTCGTCAAGGGACATCTTTCTCAGGAATTTCCCGACTCTGGTCAGATAGGTCTCCGGGTTTTCAAGCATATGAGTCGGCACGTCATGAGGCGTCGACATTTTCATGGAACGGAATTTATGCAATGCGAAATACTGCTTGTTTTTTCCGAGCCTTTTCTGTGTAAAGAAGATCGGACCCGGATCGTCAATGAAAATCGCGGCGCAGAATAACAGCAGCAATGGAGACAGAACGATCATCGTGGCAAAAGACAAAATCAAATCCATCCCGCGTTTAACAAAACGTTCATAAAAAGAAGCTGATCGAACAGCCTGTGTGCCGGGAATTTCCTCAAGATGGCCCCGTACTCCATCCGCGTTTACCGGATCATTTTCATCCGGAACAAACCTTACCCGCTTACCTTCAAACGGATTTTTTTCCTCTGGTCTGTTTTTATAGATGCTTTTTGGTTTGTCCAGAACTGCTGCGGCACCCATGATCAACGCTGCCGCACCGATAAAAGACAATATCCACTCCCCTGAATTCATTCTTTTTTGTCCCTTATCTGATAGCACCTGTCCCGGCTTAATCAAAAACACCCCTCCAAAAGCCGAAACAGCCTTACGATATATGTTTATCATCTCTGTATTGCACGAATAACAGAGTTTATCACAGATGTCCGGTCAAATTCCCGTTCCATCTTCTGTCTGCCTTTGATTCCCATTTCCGCCCGTTTCTCAGGCGAAAGAACAAGAAAAGACTTCATCGCCTTATACAGCGAATCCGCGTTTTTTACTTCTGAA
>ONLM01000019.1 GCA_900318695.1 uncultured Eubacteriales bacterium
ATTATCACCATATCCCAGTCCGTCGGCCATACCTGCCGCAAGTGCAATGACATTCTTTAATGCAGCTCCGATTTCAATTCCCTTCATATCCGGGCTGATATATACACGGAAGCATTCATTCATAAATACATTCTGCACAAGACACGCCGTTTTTTCTGTATGCGCTCCTGCAACAATAGTCGTAGGAATATATCTTGACACCTCTTCCGCATGCGACGGTCCAGACAACACCGCCACTTCTGCCTGTGGGATTTCTTCCTCTATGATGTCCGTCATTGTCATCAGGGTTTTCTCCTCAATCCCCTTTGCAACCGATACAATAACGGTTCCTTTTTCTACATAATCTTTAAGATTATGTGCGGTCGCACGAATAAATATAGAAGGTACCGCCATAACCAAAAGGTCTTTCCCTCTGACCGCATTTTCCAAATCTGCTGTGCCTTTCATTGAGTCCGGAAGTACCGCACCCGGGAGATTCTTATGATGGCGTGTCATTAAAAGCTCATCGATTTCTTCCTGAAAACGAGACCACATGGTCACATCGTGTCCATTCTTGCAAAGCACGATTCCTAAAGCCGTTCCCCATGTTCCTGCGCCAATAACACCAATCTTCATCTCTTGCACTTTCCTCCAAATAGAAAAGGCATTCGCAATTAACTATATTATACCAGCTTTCATGCGAATGTCTTTATTTTTACTTTTTAAAATGAAATTTATTTTCTTTTCCCTGCATCAGTCGAACAATATTTGCTCTATGCTGCCAAACTGCAAGGGCAGAAATCATAAATACAATAACCAATACTTCTCTGTAAATCTGCATTGTAAACGGGAGCATGCCCACAGCACCAAAAATTGCCGAACATACAAACAATGCACTTACCGCCACGATAGAGCCTACACTTACATATCCTGTTGTATATGAGACCAAGATAAACAGCAGCAGTAAAACGATTGCAAAGCGCCAGTCAAACGCAATAATAAGCGCACCTGTACATGCAATACCCTTACCGCCATGCAGTTTTGTAATAAACGGGAAGTCGTGGCCCAAAACTGCGCCGAATCCGGTGATCAACGTAATCAACGTCTGCAAATCGGAC
Source organism: uncultured Eubacteriales bacterium (assembly GCA_900318695.1). Lineage (GTDB taxonomy): Bacteria > Bacillota > Clostridia > Lachnospirales > Lachnospiraceae > Oribacterium. The sequence goes on from ONLM01000019.1 coordinate 1,098, forward strand.
GTAACCGGTTTATATATCATCTGCATCATCAGAATCGGAACAATGGTTTTGGCGATATCCAGCAGAAGAACCGTCGCCCCGGCACGCTTTCCCAAAGTTCTGGAAATATTTGTACTTCCAGGGTTTCCAGAGCCTTCTTTATAAATATCCACGCCCTGTGACTTTGCATACAAATAACCGTTCGGAATATTTCCGAAAATATAACCAACCACCAAAGCCACAAGGTACTGTTGTATACTCATCATTGCTCGTCGTCTCCAGCCTGTCTCTCACGAATAATAAATTTAAGCGGTGTTCCCATAAAGCCAAACGCTTCACGCACCTGATTTTCGATATACCGTGTATACGAAAAATGCATCAGTTCTCTGTCATTTACGAAAATAACAAATGTTGGTGGCTCCACTCCCGTCTGTGTCATGTAGAAGAGCTTTAAGCGTTTGCCCTTATCAGAAGGCGGCTGCTTCATAGCGGTAGCTCTGGTCATGATCTCATTCAGTACACCTGTACGAATTCGCATAGTCTGACTGTCATGAACACGATCCACCATTTCAAAAATATTATTCAGGCGCTGACCGGTTTGTGCAGAAACGAACATAAATTCCGCATATGGCATATAAGAGAATTTTTCCTGAAGTTTCCTTGTAAACTCTCCCATTGTCTTATCGTTCTTTTCAATCGCATCCCACTTGTTTACAGCAATGATTACGCCCTTTCCGGATTCATGGGCAATACCGGCAATATGTGCATCACCTTCGGTAATACCCTGCGTTGCATCAATCAGAATAACACAAATATCGGCCCGATCCACTGCTGCTACAGTACGAATGACAGAATAGCGCTCAATGTCATCATCGATTTTGCCGCGGCGGCGAAGACCAGCCGTATCAATGAAAATATAATCCTTGCCATTATGAACAATCTTTGTATCGATGGCATCACGCGTTGTACCAGCAATATTAGATACGATTACACGATTCTGTCCCAAAAGCTTATTGATCATAGAGCTCTTTCCGACATTCGGCTTACCAATCAACGCGATTTTAACAGTATCGTCTTCCTCTTCCTGGGCAGCTTCCATCGGAAAATGCTTTACAACTTCATCAAGCATATCACCAATTCCAAGCTGGTTTACGGAAGATACTCCAAACGGATCGCCCAAGCCTAAATTATAGAACTCATAGATATCATTTCCGAACTTCTGGAAACTATCCACCTTATTGACGCAAAGCACAACCGGCTTTTTAGACTTTCGAAGCATGTCAGCAACTTCATAATCCGCATCAACCAAACCTGAACGTACATCCACCACAAAGATAATAACATCCGCGGTATCAATAGCGAG
>ONLM01000134.1 GCA_900318695.1 uncultured Eubacteriales bacterium
ACGAAGCAATGCTTCGTTTTTTTGTGTGTCGAAAATATAGGTGATGGAATAAGACCGAGCGAAAGAAGGAAAGGGTATGCTACGGAAATGCTTCGTCTGGCTTTGATCGAATGTAAAAAAATCGGTCTCCAAAGAGTTTTGATGGTTTGCAGTACGGATAATATCGGTTCAGCCAAGTCCATTATTAATAATGGTGGAGTATTAGAGAATGAAATAACGAATGCCGATGGGGTGTAGAACAACGATATCAGAACGGTTTCTATTCAACTTTGTATAAAGATGTAATAAGATACAATATGGGGAAAAGCGTGAATAGTAACATTAAATTAAGATTTTGACTTGACATTTGCATCAAATTTGAGTATCATTTCGGTTGCACCTAAAAAATAGGTGTTGGAAATGCGTGCGTAGCTCAGCTGGATAGAGCGTCTGGCTACGGACCAGAAGGTCGCGTGTTCGAATCATGTCGCACGCATTTAAATCCCTAAAGTAATATACTTTAGGGATTTTTTTGTAAAAAAATGTCTAAAAAGCCATTCAAAAGCCATTCAAAAGCCATTCTTAAAAGCTTTCAAAAATCCATTCTCAAAGGTATTAAAAAAGCTATTCAAAAAAAGCATTCAAAAAGTAGTATAAAAGAAGTGCGAAAAGAGCTTTCAAAAACAATTGTAACGAATACGAGTTCCGTATGGATTCTTCGGAGTGGGCTCTTTAGATAAGAACATGAGATGGAGAGATAAAATAGAGAAGGATGAGAAGGATGAGGTGGACCGGATGTTAAAAGTAATATTATGGGATGTAGATGGAACTCTTTTAGATTTTGAAGTTGCGGAGGAAGCGGCAATTCATAATTTGTTTCGCCAATTTAATATTGGGACATGTACAAATGAAATGCTGGAACGCTATAAGGAAATAAATAGATTCTATTGGGAAAGATTGGAAAAGGGCGTTGTAAGTCGTGAGAAAGTGCTGATCGGACGGTTTCAGGATTTTTTTCAAGAGATGGGGATAGACAGGTCCTTGGCGGAGGATTTCAATAAAGCATATCAAAGTGCTTTGGGAGATACCATTGCATTTCGGGATAATAGCTATGAGCTTGTTAAACAGCTAAAGAGGCAGGTTAAACAGTATGTGGTTACAAATGGTACAGGAGTAGCGCAGGAAAAGAAGCTTCGGCTTTCGGGATTGGGCCAATTGATGGATGGTGTATTTATCTCAGAAGAAATCGGCGCGGAAAAACCAAGCTTGAAATTTTTTAATAAGGTTTTTGAAAGCATTATTCCGGCGGAAAAGGATGAGATAATGATCATAGGAGATTCTCTTACAAGTGACATTCGTGGAGGGTTAAATGCAGGGATCAGAACATGCTGGTACAATCCCAAAAAGGTGGCTGTAAATAAGGCAATTCCGGCAGAATACATGATTGAAGATCTGAACGAGATTCTTCCAATGGTTGCAGAATGGAGATAGCAGAAGGAGTACGGGCAGAGAAAACCAGTGAATCTCGGAGCATGTATCATCGGCAGATGGTATCTTGCGACAAGAAATAATACTAGATATAAATGTAAGTTATTTGACGACGAACAAGCATGAGCGTATGCTATGTGTCATGGACAAAGGCGTCTGAGCAAGAGCTCAGGCGCCTTTTCTGCTATCAGGTAAAGCAAAAGAGTATCTCCAAAGGCAAAGACGCTGACCGAACCGTAAAGGCTCGAGCAGTGTCTTTTGCTTATTGGTGAATCGCACATGTGGAGGGAACGAGTATGAACATTGAGATTACGACGGTGATATGGGTGTTGATTGCATCGGCGCTCATTTACTTTATGCAAGCCGGATTTGCGCTATGTGAGGCCGGCTTGACCAGAGCCAAAAATACAGGAAATATCCTGATGAAAAATATGATGGATTTTTGTATCGGCACACCGTGCTTTTGGATTGTTGGATTCGGACTTATGTTTGCGGGAACTGGTCCTTTTATCGGAGGATTTGATCCTTTTATTTTGGGAGCTTATACAGAAACGAATACGGTAGTACCACAGACGATGCCACTATGGTGTTATGTTATTTTTGAAACCGTATTTTGTGCGACGGCGGCAACGATTGTATCCGGATCAATGGCAGAGCGAACGAATTTCAAAGCCTATTGTTTTTATTCCGCTGCGATTTCTCTTGTAATCTATCCAATTGAAGGGCATTGGATTTGGGGCGGCGGTTGGCTTGGTGCTATGGGATTTCATGACTTTGCCGGATCTGCCTGTGTGCATATGGTTGGCGGATTGATTGCATGTCTTGGTGCATGGATGCTTGGTCCTCGAATCGGAAAGTATGATAAGAACGGAAAGCCAAGAGCAATTCCAGGCCATAATTTGATGGCATGCGCATTAGGTGTGTTTATTCTGTGGTTCTGCTGGTTCGGATTTAATGGTGGTTCCACGGCAGCGATGGCGACAACAGAGGATGCGGTTAATGCTTCAACAGCATTTATGACTACAAATCTTGCAGCGGCTATTGCTACAACCACAACAATGATTCTTACATGGATCCGATATGGTAAGCCGGATGTATCCATGACCTTTAACGGTGCCCTGGCCGGCCTTGTAGCCATTACAGCACCTTGTGATGTCGTTACTCCGGTCGGAGCCTTCTTTATCGGGTTGGTAGCCGGTATTCTAGTAGTATTCAGTGTGGAATTTTTTGATAACGTTGCGAAAATAGATGATCCGGTCGGAGCGGTATCGGTTCATTGTGTAAATGGTATTTGGGGAACCATTGCTGTAGGACTGTTTTCTACGGGAGCCAATGGCGTAGGAAAAGGCCTTTTTTATGGCGGCGGAATACATCAGTTCTATGTACAATGTCTTGGCGTCTTGTCCGTTGCCATCTATGTTCTTGTAGTGATGTTTGTGATTTTTAAACTGATTGATAAGTTTGTTGGACTTCGTGTACCTGCGTATATCGAAATCGATGGTCTTGATACACATGAACATGGATTGGTTTCTGCATATTCCGGATTTGCATTTAGTGATGTTACAAATATGACGATTGATGCAAATGAAAATACGGACTTGGGAGAAGAGAATTTTGAAGAGGCTTCCGAAGCACAAAAGGACGCATCCGTAAAGGTTATGACGGCACCGGTTGATTCGGAAACTTCGGACAGCGGAATACATAAGGTTTCGATTATCTGTCGCTTATCCAAGTTCGATTCATTGAAGAAAGCACTTAATGAACTTGGAGTAACCGGTATGACTATGACACAGGTTATGGGTTCGGGAATTCAAAAAGGTTCATCAGAAATGTATCGAGGTATACAGGTGGATTCTACTTTGCTTCCAAAAGTAAAGGTTGAAGTTATTGTTTCTAAAATTCCGGTTGATAAGGTTATTGATACAGCGAAGAAAGCCCTGTATACCGGACATATTGGGGATGGAAAGATCTTTGTTTACAATGTTATCCGCGCGGTTAAGGTTCGAACCGGAGAAGAAGGATATGATGCGATACAGGATGTTGAGTGAGGGTAAGAACGCATAGGAAATGCAGATTAAGCGGAGACCTTGGTCTTCGCTTTTTTGGTGTCGGAAAACAGAGGCTGCAAATGGATGACAATGATTTACAGAAATCATGGACAAAAGATTTAGAAAAATGATGGATTTGGATCAATTCGTGATAGATGTGTTTAATGCCATAAAGAACAGAATAGCTTCAGAGATCGCGGTATGTCGTTCGAAACATAAGTTTCGGGATATAGTGAGCAAAAAATGTAAAAATAAATGCAATAATAGGGCAAAATGATATTTTGAATTCTAATATATAATAATTTATTTGGAATTTATGCCGATATAATCTTTGATCACAGTGAAAAAGTTAAACATTTTTATGAGGAGACATTATGCGGATCAAAAATATGAAATTGAAGGCAAAGTTTTTATCCACTTTAGGTGTTATTGCGTTCATGATCATTATAGCGATGATCGTATCGGTATTTTCTTTCGCGAAGATGGGTAATTCTTTAACGGAATTCGGGCAGGTTGATTACAAAGTTCAGAAACTGCAGCTTAGCGTAAGAAGAGATATTCAGACGATCAATAAACGTCTTTTGCTTACCTTACTGGATTCTAAGAACAATCCGGTGGAGGATCAAAGAAGCTTTTTGAAGACACGTATTCCGGAAATGGAGAATAGTCTTAAAAAGGTTGGTGAACTGACCGGTAATGCTGCCGCTGTTGAGCCGTTGCTTTCTTCCTGCAGTGCCATGGATAAGGATGCAGAGCAGCTTTTGACATTGATTGAGGCCGGTAAACAGGAAGAAGCAAATATTTTTTATAAAGATGTATTCAATGCAAAAACTTCTGAGACATTCGCAGATGCGTTGGGTACTTTCGGCGATGCCAGAGATCAGGAGGCAGAAAAAAAGATTGAGGATGCCATTGTTTTACGTACAGCCTCGATTTCTGCATTGACTGTGATTTTTGCTGTGGTATTGGGTGGTAGTGCAGCGATATTTATCTTGCTTGGAAGATATGTTACAAATAATATTGTTCAGGCAAGTGAAGCAATGAAGAAGCTTGCAAATGGTCAGTACGACCTTCATATTGATGCATCCAATGCCAGCAATGACGAAATTGGTGACATGAAACGATCGGCTTCCCGCATGATTATCTTTAACAAGGGACTGATTTCAGAAACCAGCCGTATGCTTACGGAGATGAGTGCCGGTAATTTCGCGGCAAAGTTAGAGAATCCGGAGATTTATGTGGGAGATACCTTGGCAATCCGAAATGGATTTGAGAGTATTTCCAATAATCTTCGTGGAGTATTCGGAAATATGAACCGGGTAGCTGCACAGGTTGAAAGTGGATCCGGACAAATAGCAAATGGCGCGATGGCACTTTCGCAGGGCGCTACCGAGCAGGCGTCTACATTGGAAGAGCTTGCAGCAACGGTTAATGATTTGAATGACAAGGTTAAGCAGAATGCATCGAATGCACGGGATGTGGAAGATTTTTCTGCAGAAGTAGCAGAGTCAATCAATATAGAAAATGAGCAGATGAACCGTGTGCAGGATGCGATGTCTGAAATTGAAGCCAAATCGAATCAGATTGAAAATATCATTAAGGCAATTGATGATATTGCATTCCAGACCAACATTCTTGCACTGAATGCAGCCGTTGAAGCGGCGAGAGCCGGAGCAGCCGGAAAGGGATTTGCCGTTGTTGCAGATGAAGTTCGAAATCTTGCCGGAAAGTCAGCAGATGCCGCGGCAGAAACATCAACCCTGATTGAAGCTTCCATTAAAGCAATTCATAATGGATCTTCTGAAGTGTCGGCAGCAGCACGCTCTTTGCAGGAAATTAAGGATAAATCCGATAAGAGTAAAGAACTGGTAGCTAAAATTGCAGAAGAGATGCAGAGAGAAGCAACCAGTATTTCGGAGATTACGACCGGATTGGATCAGATTTCGCAGGTTGTACAGCAGAATAGTGCGACAGCGGAACAGAGCTCGGCATCCAGCCAGGAGTTGAATGATCATGCAGGAGTACTTAAGGGCATGGTTGCAAAGATCAATTACTGATCTGAAAAAATAAGACGATACCGAAATTCATTTCTTACCTTTCTTTGGGCCTGCTGTAATGGCAGGCCCCTTCTTTGGATAAAGATCAGAGATTAAGTTCTCCCCATTTTTTTAGTTCTAAAAGTATAGGAATGATGGATTTTGCCTTCTCGGTGAGGGAATATTCCACACGAACGGGCATCTCATCATACTGTTTACGTTCCACGAGCCCATCCAGTTCCATTTCCTTTAATGATTGCGCAAGCATGGTATTTGTAATGCCGAATACCGCGCGGCGAAGATCACCGTAGCGGGCAATTTCCATATTGTCGATTACGCAAAGAATCATTATTTTCCATTTTCCGCCAAGAATATTCAATACTTTCTTTAAGCCGCAGTTCTCGCCGGAAAGATCATCACATAAAGGTTCTCGATTTGTTTTAGTCATAGTCAGTTTTTCCTTATCAGGTCAATAAAAAATGCGTACTTGATATGTTTTCTGTACCAGGTATAGTAGTCTGTGTTATCTTTTATGTCAACTGTCTAGAGAGGTTATTATGGTCAAAAGAAAAGCAAAGCCGAATCGTGAGCGATGCGTGGCGTGCGGAGCATGTGCATTACAATGTCCGAGAAATGCCATTGATATCTATAAAGGATGTTATGCTCGTGTAAATATGGAACTCTGTGTGGGATGCGGACTCTGCAGTCAAACCTGTCCTGCGAATGCCATCGATCTGATGGAGAGTATTGAGGAGGTGAAAAATGGCGGTAATGAATAAGAAAAAAACACATCATTGGTATGAATATCTTTGGATATGGAGTATTCTATACTTTATATTAGGCTTTTTTAATATCCTGTTTGCCTGGCTGGGGATGATTGATTTCATATTGCCCCTGCTATTTGCCGGTTTCGGCGGCAATAAATGGTTCTGCAATCATATGTGCGGACGGAGTCAGCTGCTATGGAAATTAGGAAGAGAATTAAAGTGCTCCAGAAGGAAACCTACTCCGCACTGGATGCATTCTAAATGGTTTCGCTATGGATTTCTGGCATTCTTTCTGACGATGTTTGGTACGATGGTTTTTCAGACGTATCAGGTTTTTGCGGGTGCAACAACATTGAAAAAGGCAATCAAGCTGTTGTGGACATTTAAGGTGCCATGGAAGTGGGCATATTCCGGAAGCATTTTTCCGGATTGGGTCGCACAGTTTGGCTTTGGATTTTACAGTTTAATGCTTACTTCCACGATCCTTGGACTGATTGTAATGGTTCTTTACAGAGAGCGGAGTTGGTGCTCGTTCTGTCCGATGGGAACAATGACACAGGAAATTTGCAAACTTAAAAACAGAGAATAAAGAATAATACAGAATAGTACTAGAAAAGAGGATAAGATAATGACGATTCAGGAAAGAGCAGAGAAAGCCGTTGAACTTAAAACAAGGGGTGGATATAATTGTGCCCAGGCAGTGACGGCGGTACTCGCAGATCAGACGGGACTGACAGAGGAACAGCTGAATCAGGTGAGTGCCGGTTTTTGTGCCGGTATGGGCAATATGGAAGCAACCTGTGGTGCTTTGATCGGAGCCGGAATGGTGGCCGGTTTAAAGACAGAGGGAAATGGCACTTTGCGGTATACACGTTCACTGTTGGAAACGTTTAAGAACCATTGTGGAGCTGTACGCTGCAAAGATCTGAAAACAATTACCGATGGAAAACCACTGTGCCCTTGTGAGGAATGCGTCCGTCAGGCTGTATTAAGCTACGGGGAAGTGGTAGGCCTGTAAGTCCGGCGACGAACATAGGTACTTTGAATTCCGATTTCAATGCAGACTTCATCCATTCCGGAGCCGTTGCTGTCACCCATCACCTGATAAATCAAAATCGGGTCTACCGGAAGCCAGCCGTTGTTCCGAATTTCTTTAAGGATGCTTTGAATATCGCTGCTGTTGATGGTGTGATCGGAAGGAAATTCACGCACGATGCGAAGGAATTTCTGTGCCGGGATGCGAATCAGATTGTCTGTAATGCCATAAGGAAGTGGTGAAAAAAGGAGAGCGCGGCGGTCCGGCCAGGGATCCTGCAAGGCATCTTTTATATTGATTTGACAGACAAATCGGGCAGTTCCACGGCTTTCTGCAATGGACTTCATAATAGTGCCAAAGCCGTTTTCATTGATACGGTAACAATACATATCCGGATGTTGTACGATCTCAAAGGAATGTGTTTCAGTGGAGTGCTGAAACATCTGCACCAGATCTTCAGCACTGGATATTTTGGCTTTAAGCCATTTTTCTTCTTCTTTTAAACGACGGATGGATGCTTCAAGTTCTTTGATGGCATCCGTCCGATCGTTGTTTTGCAGGAGTTTTCGGATTGTTTTTAAGGATAAGCCTAAAATACTGTATTGGTGGATCATTACCAGAAGATAATGATCATGCTCATCGTAGCAACGGTAGTTGTTTACAGGATTTCTTTTGGGTTTGATAAGACCTTTCTTTTCATAAAAGCGTATCATATCTTTTGAAATGCCAGTCAGAAGACTGGCTTCATTTATATTCATATTCATTTCTCTTCGCTTCTCTTTTATATCGATTAACAGCTTTTGTGAAACTTTGTCATAAAGGTTGACCTTGGAACTGTGCCAAGGTTTATGATAGCACTAAGTTAATTAAATAACAATCTTTATTTCAGGGGGATTTTATGAAGAGAATTACACGTAGACTTACGGTAGAGGCACTCAGTCTTGCCACGGCCTGTTCATTAGTGGCATGTGGCAGCAGTACAAGTGTTCCAACAGCAACAAGCGCGAAGGCGGCAGAAACAGGCAGTTCTTCAGCGAATGCAGAGACAAAGTTTATTCCGGGCACGTATACCGGTTCTTCAAAGGGACATAGTGGTGATGTTACGGTCACA
>ONLM01000130.1 GCA_900318695.1 uncultured Eubacteriales bacterium
ACCTATCTTGCAGAACCAATGATTGTTGATCCGAATGTAGAAGTCAATGCATCCGGTGACAATGTTATGTTCCCGCCAGTCGATGTAACGGTACCGGAAGGTTCGTATTACTGTCTTGGTGATAATCGAAATAATTCGGAAGATGCACGGTATTGGGGCAAAAACAATTTTGTGTCGCGCGACAAGATGGTTGCAAAGGTTTATTTTAAATATTGGCCACTGAATGACATTGGTGTCGTGAAATAAGCCCGGCGTGAATTCTAAATATTTCTTAAAATCGAATAGAATTCACGAATCGAACACAAAGAGCATATACAATACAATAAATCCACTTTTTATAAAGGAGTAAATCAATGGCAAAAACAGAAGGACAGAAGCTGGAAGAGAAGCTTTGCTATAAGATTAAGAATATTGGCATGGAACGTCCGGAAGAGCTGGAAAAGGCAATGGAATTTGCAGAAGGCTATAAGAACTTTCTGGATCATGCAAAAATTGAACGGGAAGCAGTGCGCTACAGCATTCAGCTTGCAGAAGAAAAGGGGTATAAGGAATTTGAACGCGGTAAGCGTTATGCAGCCGGTGCAAAGGTTTATTTTAATAACCGCGGCAAAAATATTATCCTTACAACAATCGGACAGAAGCCGCTTGTAGAGGGCGTACATTTTAATATTGCCCATATCGATTCTCCGCGGCTGGATCTTAAGCCGAATCCATTGTATGAGAAGGATGAGATTGCGTATTTTAAAACACATTATTATGGCGGCATTAAGAAGTACCAGTGGGGTGTAACACCGCTTGCACTTCATGGACGTATTATGCTGGCAGACGGAACAGCCATTGATCTTGAAATCGGTGAGCATGAGGGTGATCCGGTATTTGTTGTAACGGATCTTCTTCCGCATCTTGCACAGAAGCAGAATGAGCGGAAACTGTCGGAGGGACTTCGCGGTGAAGAACTGAACATTGTGCTTGGTTCCACACCGATTGCGGATAAGGAAGTCAAGGCTGCATTCAAGCTAAAAATTCTTTCTATCCTGAATGAAAAGTACGGCATTACCGAGGCAGATTTCCTTCGTGCGGAATTAACCATGGTTCCGGCACAGAAAGCGGTAGACGTAGGATTTGACCGTTCTCTTGTTGGAGCATATGGTCAGGATGATAAGGTTTGTGCCTACACAGCACTTATGGCCGAGCTTGATGCGGTAAAGCCGGAATATACGACAGTAACCGTGCTGGTGGATAAGGAAGAGATCGGTTCGGAAGGTGTAAGCGGTATGGCATCCGATATGCTGCTTCACTATATGGAAGATCTTGTAGAAGCAGAGGGTGAGCGCGTCCGCGATGTATTGAGAAATTCACTTTGCCTGTCTGCCGATGTAAACGCTGCTTATGATCCGACATTTGCTGATGTATATGAGCTGCAGAATGCGTCCTTTATCAACAAGGGACCGGTTCTGACCAAATATACAGGTGCCAGAGGAAAGTCCGGTTCCAATGATGCTTCTGCAGAGACGATGCAGAAGGTTATCAAGTACATGGATGATGAAGAGGTAATGTGGCAGATCGGTGAGCTTGGAAAGGTTGATGCCGGCGGTGGCGGAACCATTGCAAAGTTTATTGCGGATATGGATGTGGATACGGTAGACCTTGGCGTTCCGGTACTCAGCATGCACGCACCACTGGAGCTTACATCGAAGCTGGATGTGTATTATACCTATAAGGCATTTAAGGCATTTAACAAATAAACAATTATCTAATGAAAAAGGAAAGATCCATTTGGACTTCCTGTGAGCCGGAGCTCCCATATCGGAGACTCCGGCAAAATAAAGCGTTCATGAAAGCAAAATGCATGAACAAGAGTAGAACCTTGGAGGAGATAAACATTATGAAGAAAAGAAACCTGGTGATTGCCGCTGCTGCAATCATGGCATTGTCATTGGCTGCTTGTGGCTCTAAGTCCACAAGTGAGTCTGCAGCAACAGAGTCGGATGTCGCTTCTGCATCGGAAGTAGAAGATCCGGAAATCAAGAAGCTGGAAGAAATGACCGTACCGGATATGCCGAAGCTTAAGGATATGGGTATGATCAAAATGGGTAAGCTGGAAGATCTTACTGTAGAAGTGTCCCCTAAGATCACTGCGGATGATGAAATGGTTAATAAGCAGATTGATTATATTCTGAAGGGCAATAAGGAAGAAACAGACGCTGCAGCAAAAACCGGCGATGTAGTAAACATCAACTATGTCGGTAAAATCGACGGTAAGGAATTTGATGGCGGTACAGGCAATAATTATGATCTTGAGCTTGGTTCCGGAAGTTTTATTCCGGGCTTTGAAGATCAGCTTGTAGGTCTTAAAAAAGGCGAGAAGAAGACAATTCAGGTTACATTCCCTAAGGACTATCAGAAAGAGGATCTGAAGGGTAAGGCGGCAACATTTGACGTAACCATCAACAAAGTACAGGCTGTACCGGAACTTACCGATGAGTGGATCAAGAAGAATGCAGAAAAGATCGGTTCCAAGGCAACCGATGTCGCTTCTTTCCGTGAGGAGCAGAAGAATCTTCTGCAGGCCCGGTTTGACGCACAGTATCAGGGTGAAATTCAGCAGGCTGCTATTGAGAAGATTATCAGCAGTGCAGAAATCGGTATTTCTGATGAGATGAAGAACTATGCAGAGGCTTACGTTATTTCTTCTGAAATCAAGCAGATGAAGCAGTATGGCTACAGTGTGGCTGATATGCTTAAGCTCTCCGGTACCGATGTAAAGCAGTTTAAGGAGGATGCAGCATCGGTAGCCGCAAATTACGCAAAGCAGAGATTTGTTGTGGCTTATCTGGCTGATGAGCAGAATATTACAGCAACGGACGAGAATATTGATGCACTTATTAAGACACTTAGCGCAACCTATGGCCAGGAGGTCAATAAGGTACAGCTTATTGAGCAGTACGGTGGAGATGTTGTAAAGGAAGATGCTGTAAATCAGGCGGTTCTTCGCTACATTGCATCCAAGGTTAAGGTCGTAGAAAAGACTGCAGAAGAAAAGGCGGCTGAGGAGTCAAAGGCAGCGGAGTCTACGGAGGCAGAAACCGAGACGGTAGAAGAAACCACAGTTCCGGAAACTGTTGAAGTTCCGGCCGATGGTGCAAAGGCCAATGCAACTGTGAAGAAGGTGAAGTAAGCGTTTTAAGCTTGCCGGTGCCTTTGCTGCAGGCTGAAAAGAGCATATTGCAGAAAAGATATAGGAAAATAAAGAGTTAAAGAAAGCATTTCCGCATGGCGGGAATGCTTTTTTTTATAAAGCCGTTAAGTGGGTACTTTGCTTTCGCGGGCGGACATTTGACGACGAAAGAAATCGGGCGCGGTGCACGAGAATAAATAAATCCGTAAAGCGTAAAAAGTTCATTGACTTTAGCTTGCTACCATGATAGAGTGTTAAAACATAAAGAAATTAAAAAGTGACGAAGGATAATATCCGTGAGGAGGAAAGATATGAGAAAGACAGTAAGCGTTGCAATGGCACTTATGGTACTTGCCGGTACATTGACTGCCTGTGGTTCATCCACTGCGCCGGCTGCATCCGCAAATGCAGCAACGACTCCGGCAGCGCAGACAGAAGCAGGCAGTGCAGCAGAGACAAGCGAAACGGCAAATTCCGATGCCACTGCGGTAAAGACAGCAACCGGAAAGTTTACAGTAGGATTTGATCAAGAGTTTCCTCCAATGGGTTTTGTAGGAGATAACGGCGAGTATACAGGTTATGACCTTGATCTTGCCAAGGAAGTTGCAAAGCGTTTAAATCTTGAGTTCGTTCCACAGCCGATCAACTGGGATTCCAAGGACATGGAACTGGATGCCGGAAACATTGACTGTATCTGGAATGGATTTACCATGCAGGGACGTGAGGATGCATATACCTGGGTAGGACCGTATATGGCAAATAATCAGGTATTTGTTGTAAACGAAGACAGTGATGTTAAGAAGGTAGCGGATCTTAGTGGAAAAGCTGTTGAAGTACAGAAAGACTCTTCCGGACTTGCTGCATTAAATGACAATCCGGAAATTGCCGGTACCTTTGGAAGCATGACAGAAGTTGCAGATTATAACACTGCTTTGATGGACCTTGAGTCCGGTGCGGCCGATGCGGTATGCATGGATTCCATTGTTGCCGGATATCAGATCACAAAGAGCGGCAAGAAGATGCGCATTCTGGACGAAGCGCTTGCTGCAGAAGAATATGGTATCGGTTTCAAGAAGGACAATACTGCACTCGCTGATGCGGTAAAGAAAACGCTTCTCGAGATGAAGGCAGACGGTACGGTAAAGGAAATTTCCGATAAGTGGTTTGGCAGTGATGTCTTTACACTGGAATAAATAATCTTTTGGCAGGAAGAGATTGGAACAATGGGGAAGTGCCATTCAGGTGGCACTCCCCCATTTGGGTTGTAAAGGATGCTTCATGGAAGCAAAAAATGAAACATATTATCATAGCGTTTGATGAATACTGCAGAATACACTATGATTAAAGTATTAAAAACTGGAGGTACAGGACGGTGAGTTTAATACAGATCGTCGGAGAATTATTAAAAGGGCTGGGGGTTTCTGTCGAAATCTTTTTCTTGACACTGGTGTTCAGTCTGCCGCTTGGGTTGGTTGTCGCATTGGGGCGAATGTCAAAGAATAAGGGCATTAATACGCTTACCAAGATCTATATCAGTATCATGCGAGGTACTCCTCTTATGCTGCAGCTTTTTGTAGTGTATTACGGACCATATTATCTCTTTCATATGAAGCTGAGTCCTACCTATCGTAATTCTGCTGTATACATTGGCTTTATCATCAACTATGCCGCGTACTTTGCAGAAATTTATCGCTCCGGCATTCAGTCTATGCCGGTGGGACAATATGAAGCGGCGGAGATTCTGGGATACAGCAGAAGCCAATGTTTCCTTCGGATTATTCTTCCGCAGGTTATCAAGAGAATTCTTCCATCCATTACCAATGAAGTGATAACACTGGTTAAGGATACTTCCCTTGCCTTTTCCATTTCGGTTATGGAAATGTTTACAAAGGCGAAGGCACTGAGTTCCAGTCAGACATCCATGACACCATTGATCGTTGCAGGAATTTTTTACTATGTGTTTAATTTTGTTGTTGCCATTGCAATGGAACGCGTAGAAAAGAGTATGGATTATTACAAATAAGCGCGGAAGGTAAGAGTGAAAAAATGAAACTTTTGGAATTAAAGAACGTAAAAAAAAGCTTTGGAGAAATGGAAGTTCTTCGGGATATCAGCCTCTCGGTAGAAGATGGTGAAATTGTATCCATAATCGGACCTTCCGGTTCGGGAAAATCCACTTTACTTCGCTGCGCCACCTTATTGGAAACCATGGATGCAGGAGAACTTCATTATGAAGACCTGACGGTATGTTCGAACAATGAAAACGGAAAGGCGGTTTATGCGGGAAAAGAAACGCTGAAGAAAGTAAAATCCGTTTATGGACTGGTATTTCAGCAGTTTAATCTTTTTCCACACTGGACTGTATTGCAGAATGTAATCGATGCGGCGATTCATGTGCAGAAGCTGCCAAAGGAAGAGGCCAGACAGCGGGGGATGGAGCTTCTTGGAAAAATGGGACTCGAAGACAGAGCCAATGCATATCCTTTTCAACTGTCGGGCGGTCAGCAGCAAAGAGTTGCCATTGCAAGAGCGCTGGCGCTGAATCCGAAGGTATTGTTTTTTGATGAGCCGACATCCGCTCTGGATCCGGAACTCACAGGAGAGGTCTTGAAAGTAATCCGCTCGCTGAAGGATCTGCATATTGCAATGGTGATTGTTACACATGAAATGGCATTCGCGAGAGACATTTCGGATAAAGTGATCTTTATGGCCGATGGCGTGATAGTAGAAGAAGGAAATCCGAAACAGATATTTAATTCGCAGAATGAACGTATGCAGAGCTTTTTAGGACGGTATAAGGATATTCTTTGATGAATAAATGATGCGAGTGTCTGGTTCGGGAAAGTATAAAGTTCGGATCAAGTTAGGTATTTAAGAGAAAAATTGTACATCACATTTCCAAAATGTGGAAAATGTGGGTAACTTACAAGAATCATAATAACAAAATTATTAGACCTGTTTCGGTGAGAAACAGGTCTTTTTTGCAGTATAGTGCAATTGCAATGTGGAAAAGTGTATTACTTTGTGGATAAACAGGCCAAAAAGTGGATAACTTGTGGATAAAACCGGTATATCCACCTCCGTGATTTGGCATATATTTAACGAATAAAAATGGATTTTATCCCTTGCAGACTGAAAAAAACCTATATATAATCGGAGTGTTTGCGGACAGATAACTGTCCATATTATGAAGATGCAAAGAGTATCTTCATCAAGGAGGAAAATATGAAAAAATCCGTTTCTGTACTTCTTGCAGCCGTAATGACCGCATCTGCGCTTGTAGCTTGTGGTTCATCCGAGACTCCGGCAACAACCACAGCAGCTTCTACCACTGCTGCATCTGCTGAGACTACTGCAGCAAAGGGTGAGACCACCGCAGCAGCTCCAGCTGAGACAAAGGACGTTGATACACTGAACGTTGCCTTTGTTCCTTCTCGTGAGCCGGATGAGATTGTAACCGCTACAGAGCCTCTTAAGGATATGCTTAAGAAGGAGCTTCTTCCACTTGGCTACAATGTTAAGAATGTAAACATTACAGTTGGTACCAGCTATGAAGCAGTAGGCGAGGGCCTTGCAGCAGGTACAATTGATGTAGGTTTCATTCCGGGCGGTACCTATGTTCTGTATGATGACGATTGTGATGTTCTTCTTACAGCAACAAGAGACGGACTTTCAATTGATAGCGACGATGCAAAGGTATGGAATGATCAGAAGCCGACAAAGCCGGTTACCGATCAGGTTACTTTCTATCGTGCACTGATGATCGCCGGACCTTCTGAGGCTGGTAAAGCTGTAAGTGAGAAGGTTAACAAGGGCGAGGAGCTTACATGGGATGATCTGAACGGTCTTAACTGGGGCGTTATGAATCCTACTTCATCTGCTGGTTACATTTATCCTGCTCTTTGGATCCAGGAGAAGTACCAGAAGAACATTACAGACCTTGCACATGCTGTACAGTGTGATTCCTATGGAACTGCATTTGCACGTCTTGCACAGGGTCAGATCGACGTTCTCTGCACATATGCTGATGCACGTCGTGACTATGAGGAGAAGTGGCAGAGCGAGTATGCCATGAAGAACTCTATTTGGGATGATACCAATGTAATTGGTGTTACACCTGGCATTTACAACGATACAATTTCCGCTTCAAAGACTTCCGCAACCATGGATGATGGCTTCAAGAAGGCTTTCCAGCAGGCTATGATCAACATTGGAAATACAGAAGAAGGCAAGAAGGTTATCTCCATCTACAGCCATCAGGGCTATGTAGAGGCAAATGATAAGGACTATGATTCTGCACGTAGTGCACAGGAGCTTATCAAGTCACTTCGCCTTGGTCAGTAATTCTTATTTGAGCATAAGATTGAGGGAGGCAGGTAAAACTACCTCCCTACTTTTATGCCTATTTTGTTAAACATAAAAGGAAGGCCTGCACATTGCTTTTTCTTGGATAATTAGCTGTTCATTCGGAGCGAAAGTCTTTTCTCGTGAAAATGAATTTGATAAAATAAAAAGTAATGTCTGAATATAATTTGGAATTATAATGTCTTATATATGGTGCGGAGCACATCTGCGTCATATCTGAGGGATTAAAATTCTCGTCGTAAGATGATTGAAATGAGGAATGAAAAATGATCAAGTTTGAAAATGTGGGTAAAAAATACCCGAATGGCTATGAAGGTCTGAAAAATGTCAACCTGGACATCGAACAGGGCGAGTTTATTGCCATTATCGGTTTGTCCGGTGCCGGTAAATCGACACTGATCCGAACTATCAACCGTATGCATGACATTACAAGCGGTGACCTTACTGTAGACGATGTCAATGTAATGTCTCTTTCTGGTAAAGCGCTTCGTCGTTTCCGCAGAAAGATCGGTATGATTTTCCAGTCGTTTAATCTGATTACCAGAACCACCGTTATCAAGAATGTTTTAACCGCGTTTGTACCGGATATGCCTTGGTACCGTTCTACTTTTGGTATTTACACGAAAGAAGAAAAGCTGAAGGCTCTGGAAGCACTGGACAAGGTAGGTATTCTGGACAAGGCATTTTTCAGAGCAGACCAGCTGTCAGGCGGTCAGCAGCAGAGAGTTGCATTGGCCAGAACGCTGGCACAGAATCCGCAGATCATTCTTGCGGATGAGCCGGTTGCGTCACTTGACCCTGTTACCGCAAAGCAGGTTATGGATGACTTCAAGCGCATTAACAAAACAATGAATATCACCATCCTCATCAACATTCACCATGTAGATCTCGCGCTGCAGTACTGCACACGTGTGATTGGTATCCGTGCCGGAGAGATCGTTTATGATGGACCGGCTTCCGCTGTAAATGACGACGTATTAAAGCAGATCTATCAGGGAGGACAGGAGGAAACCGCATGAGTATCTACGATAAGCTGTTTCCGCCAAAGAACTACCGGTTAAGTAATGGTAAAGAAGTGTGGCAGAAACGCTCCAGAGCACCGCTTTATGTGCTTCTGGTGCTGATCATGAGTGTGGTTTCAATTAAGACCACGAAATTCAATCCGGTAACATTGGTAAAGCGCGGAAATGAATTTTTTGTCATTTTAGGCCGCATGATTCCGCCAAATCCTTCTTACCTCGGCTCCATTTGGAACCCGATTTTTGACACGATTAAAATGTCTCTGCTTGGCTCTGCACTCGGTTCGATCCTTTGTGTTCCGTTTGCCATGCTGGCCAGCACCAATGTCTGCAAAAACCGCGTTATTGTAGCGGCAATGCGTCTGATGTTCAGTATTGTACGTACCTTGCCTACACTTGTCAGTGCGCTTATTGCTACCTTTATTTTCGGTCTCGGTACGATTGCAGGTACAACCGCAATCGCGATTTTCTCTTTCTCTTACATCGGAAAAATTCTTTATGAAGAGATTGAGACAGTTGATATGGGCGCATTTGAAGCAATGGAAGCAATGGGAACCACAAAAACCAGAGCCTTTATCGTGGCCATCATTCCGCAGGTCCTTCCGAGTTTCCTGTCAAACAGCCTGTATAACTTTGAAGGTAATGTGCGATATGCCGCTGTCCTTGGTTATGTCGGTGCCGGTGGTATCGGATTGATCTTAAATGAACAGCTTGGCTGGAGAGAATACCCGAATGTAGGTATGATTCTGGTTGTTCTGCTGATTACTGTATTTGTGATTGAGTCTATAAGCCGTTGGGCTCGTAAGAAACTTGTCTGAGGAGGAAACGTATGGAAAAGAGAATTGAAGAAGCATACGCAAAACGTCCAAAAGACTGGATCTATCATCTTACGATACTCGTAGTCGTTTTAGGACTGATGTTCTGGAGCATGAGCTCCATGGAAACTGCAGGTACCACACAGAATGGTGGTAAGATGGCTTTAAACATTCTGAATGGTATCGTACATCCGGAAAAGAAGCTTCTTTTTAATCTGACAACACAAGGTGTTCCGTATCTGTTACTGGAAACCATTTGTATTGCCTTTATGGGAACGGTAGTAGGTGCTATTTTTTCTGTACCGCTGGCATTTCTTTCCGCCAGCAACCTGACACCAAAGCCGATCGCATTTCTTGGCCGTATTCTGATTATGGTTATCCGAACAGTACCGGCTTTTGTATATGGTCTCATGTTTGTACGTGTGACCGGCCCGGGACCGTTTGCCGGACTTATGACAATGTCTTTGACATCAATCGGTATGGTGTCGAAAATGTACATTGAGGCAATTGAAGATTTGGATACAAAGATCCTTGAGTCGCTGGATGCGATGGGCTGCACCACCTGGGAGAAGATCCGTTTCGGTATTTTGCCGCAGCTTATGCCAAATTTTGCATCCACAGCGATCTATCGTTTTGATATCAATCTTCGTGATGCAACCGTACTTGGTCTTGTTGGTGCCGGCGGATATGGTGCACCGCTGATCTTTGCGATGAATTCATATCGATGGAATGAAGCAGGAGCAATCCTTGTAGGACTTGTTGTACTCGTACTTTTTGTAGAATGGGTTTCTACAAAGATCCGTGTAAAGCTGACCAGAGGTTAAGACCTACGGGCTCACAGTATTGTGAGCCCGTTCTTTTGTTTTTAAAATAAAAGCGTTTGATGGAAGAACAAAAAGAAAAAAGGAAAACATATGAAGAAGACATTTGATATTTATTACACATCCGACACGCATGCCAAGATCTTTCCTGTGAACTATATGACGGGAGAACGGCAGAACTGCGGTCTTATGAATATTGCAGCAGAAATTGATAAATCCGGCAATACACTGGTGCTTGATGGCGGAGACAGCCTTCAGGGTACACCGATGATCGTATACTATCTGGAGCATGCAGAGGAATTTCCTTATCATCCGGTAGCAGAAGCCTTCAATGCCATGGGACTCGACTATTTTACACTTGGAAACCATGATTTTAACTTTGGTTATGATGTGATTAAAAACTATCTTCATGCCATGCACGGACAGTGTCTTGCCGCCAATGTGAAAGACCTCCGGGGTGAGCTTGGTATAAAACCGTATGTCATTCACACACTGGAAAACGGACTTCGTATCGGAATTGTTGGTGTAGTGACAGATTATGTTAATGTATGGGAAAATCCGGAGCATCTTACCGAGCTTGAGGTTACGGATCCGATTGAGGCCGCAGAAAATGCCTACTTTGCCATTGCCGGTGAATGTGATCTTACGGTCCTTATTTATCATGGCGGATATGAAGAAGATCTTGAAACCGGAGAGAAACTGACGGAGAGTCGTGAAAATGTAGCATGCGAAATGGCAAAGCGTACCGATTTCGATCTCATCCTGACCGGACATCAGCATATGCCGGTAGAAGGCATTTCTCTGTATGGCACCTATAGTGTACAGCCACCTGCCAATGCCGAGAAATATCTGCATCTCATGGCTAGAGTGGATGTTCCGCAGGCCGGTGCAGGCAATGACAAAGGAGAGGAAGCATTACAAGGCGGGTTCACGGAAGTATCCTTCACATCAAAACTCCGGGATGTTTCCGAAAAGACGGATCGGAAGCTTTATGCTTTGCTTGAGGATCTGGAACAGAAAACAGAGAAATGGTTGGATCAGCCGATCGGTCACTTCAAAGAAGAAATTTTACCGGAAGATAAGCTGGAAATCGCCCTTCATGGAAGCAAGGTGGCAGCACTTTTTAATCAGGTACAGATGGAATCAGTGGAATGTGACTTTTCCTGTACAAGTCTCGGAAACAATCCAATCGGTTTTAAAGAGAGCGTCAGCATCCGCGATGTATATGCGGCATATGCATTTGCGAATACCTCGGAAGTAAAGGAAGTGACAAGAGAAATTTTGAAAGAGGCGCTGGAACGCTGTGCGCAATATCTCGATCTTGATGCGAATGGAAATCCATACATCTCCGATGTATTTATGAAACCTAAAATCGAGCATTATAACTATGATTTCTATGCCGGACTTGATTATGCGTTTGATCTCCGTAAACCGGTGGGCGAACGTGTGGTACGGCTGGCAAAGCTTGACGGTACCGAACTGAAGGATGGGGAAACCTATCGGCTTGTAACCAGCAATTACCGTGCAACCGGTACGGGTGGATATGAAATGATCGGTCAGGCGCCGACAGTATATAGCAGTGCGGATAATGTGCAGGATCTCCTGATTGACTACATCCGCAAACATCCGTCGCTTGAGATTCCGGAAAATGTAAAATTTGAAGTTCTGTACTGATTTACATGAGGCAAGGGTCAAAAAGTACCAAAGCATATGTGTGCTGCGCAGCATAAATGAACGGCAAATACTTTTAACTCTTGCGGCATTTGTATTTGCATAAAACACAGAAATAAACACTTTTTTAAGCAGGGTTATATCTTGCGGTGACGTTATGAATTTACTATAATAAATGGGCGTAAAAGTCTATTCAGAGAGAATAGATAGATTGGAATTACGAGAATCGTAATTCTAGGGAAATTGGGAGGATAATTTATGAAAAAGAGACTTCTTGCAGTTCTTACTGCAGCATCTATGGTAGGTTCATTAGCTGCTTGTGGATCTTCAAGCACTGCTTCAACAACTGCCGCTGCTGAAACAAAGGCTGCCGCTGAGACTGCTGCTGCAACAGAGGCTGCTGCCGCTGAGACAACCGCTGCTGCTGAGGCTGCCGGCAAGGATGCTTCAGAGATCAAGATCGGTATCGTAACCGATGTAGGTGGTGTAAATGATGGTTCTTTCAACACCTCTGCATGGACAGGTCTTCAGAAGGCACAGAAGGATTTCGGAATTCAGGCTTCATATCTTGAGTCTCACACAGATGCAGATTACAAGCCAAACATTGAGAACTTTGTAGATGAAGATTACGATATGATCATTTGTATCGGTTACGCTCTTGCAGATGCTCTTAAGGAAGCTGCAGAAGCAAATCCAGACAAGAAGTTCGCAATCGTTGATGATGCATCTCTTGCAGATGAGCCAAACGTTACATCTCTCATGTTCGAGCAGGCACAGGCTTCTTACCTCGTTGGTTATGTAGCCGGTAAGACAACAAAGACAAATACAGTCGGTATTGTTCTTGGTATGTCTACAGACCTTATGAATGAGTTCGGTTATGGTTATGTAGCCGGTGCGATTGATGCAAATCCAAACGTTAAGGTTCTTCAGAACAACGCAAACTCTTTCACAGATACTGCTGCCGGCAAGACTGCTGCAAACAACATGGTTGCACAGGGCGCAGACGTAGTATTCCACGCAGCTGGCGGTACAGGACTTGGTGTCATTGACGGTTGTAAGGAAGCAAATATTTGGGCAATCGGTGTTGACTCTGATCAGTCTTCTATTGCTCCAAAGACCATTCTTACTTCTGCTATGAAGAGAGTTGATAATGCTGTTTATGACATCGCCAAGGAGACCATTGATGGTACTGTAAAGGCTGGCGTAAAGACATATTCTCTTGCAGATGACGGCGTAGACCTTGCTCCTACTACAGACAACATTGATCCGGCTGTTCTTACAGAGGTTCAGGATCTTAAGAAGAAGATCGTTGCCGGAGAAGTTACCGTACCAAAGACAAAGGCTGATTTTGAGGCAAAGTACGGCAACGTTTACGAGCTTGACTAATTTAAGTTTTTCATAAAGTAATTCCCGGAAGAGGCAGACATATCGTCTGTCTCTTCTTTTTTTATGTGGATTAGAAGCTAGAATTTCTTTGAAAAATCTGTATAATAGATGTAATTTCCCATAGTATGGGATGAACTTAAGCTTCATTCGATTCATGTGTTGATATAAGGAGTAAAACATGAGAGATATTTCGATGGAACGGGTAAATCAGACGAGAGAAGATATGCTTGCGACAGTAAAGTCAAAGACATTGACCCATGAGCAGAAAGTTGCGACTATGGCGAATCAGGCAGATTCTCTTCTTGAGGTGCTGAATCTTCCGGAGGGTCTTGATGAACTGTTAAATCAGCCAATCGACCGTCAGTGTATTTGTGATTTGTGTGAAGGACATGCACCGCTTCGTCCGCGTTATATTATTCCGAATTATGATAAGTTCATGAAAGAGGGATCAGAGTTTTTAAATCTGGAGGCGCCAAAGGATCTCTACGAGGCAATCAATGCCTTGGAGATTTTTTATAAGCATGTGCCGTCTGTTACCAATTTCCCGGTATATGTCGGTGCACTGGATAAACTTCTGGATCCGTTTGTGCAGGATATGGATGAAGACCTTGCTCTTAAGATGATCAAGCTTTTCATGATTCATATGGATCGTACCATTCTGGATTCGTTTTCTCATGGTAATCTGGGTCCGGAGGATACTAAGGCAGGCCGTCTTGTTTTAAAGGCGATTGCAGAGACCAAGGATGCTGTGCCGAATATGACCATGAAGTATGATGAAGATCTTACTTCCGATGCCTTTGCACTGGAATGTGTAAAGGCTGCATTGGCTTCGGCAAAACCGTCATTTGCCAATCACAAAATGTTCCGTTCAGAACTCGGAGAAGATTATGTGATTGCGTCCTGTTACAATGGATTAAAGTACGGAGGCGGTTCCTATACCTTATGCCGCCTGATCCTTGGCAACATTGCAAAGCGTGCAAAGGATACAAAGGACTTCTTAGAGAATCAGCTTCCATACGTTATGGAGATTCAAGCCCGTTATATGGATGAGCGAATCCGTTTCATCGTAGAGGAATCCGGTTTCTTTGAAAACAACTTCCTTGCGAAGGAAGGATTTATTTCCCGTGACAAGTTTACGGCAATGTTTGGTTTGGTAGGACTTGCCGATGCAGTGGATATTCTGCTGGAGAAAGAAGGACATCCGGAATACCGTTTCGGTCACA
This sequence comes from uncultured Eubacteriales bacterium, assembly GCA_900318695.1. Lineage (GTDB taxonomy): Bacteria > Bacillota > Clostridia > Lachnospirales > Lachnospiraceae > Oribacterium. The sequence continues at coordinate 14,479 of ONLM01000130.1, forward strand.
GCGAAGAAGCAACGGCTCTTGGCGTGAAAATCATGGATGTAATCAATAATTTTAATAATAATCACTACAATAAATACTGCGAGGCAACGGGAGGACATTTCCTGCTGCATGCGCAGGTTGGTATTGCGTCCGACCTTCAGGTTACACCGGGAACGCGTATTCCAATCGGAGAAGAACCGGAGAATCTGGTGGATCAGCTGAATGTATTAAGCCATTTCCATCATTATTTCCCGTCCGGTACAGGTGACATTTTCCCGATCGATATGACGGTACATAGAAATCCGGAATATGTATTGGATATTATTAAAGGCTCTTTTCAGAAAAAACTCCGTTATTTAAGTTTTTATGCGAGTGACAGCGATGTAATTCGTATCACGGGATATCTCGTAAAGAAATCCGAGATTGAGAAGCTTGAGCGGGGAGAAAATGTAAAACATGATACGACCGCACTTGGTATGGGTGCAAAACACAATGGCCATATCTATGAACGAAAGGTTCGTTGATTACGATTTCAAAGAGAGCAGAGAAGATCTGTTCTCTTTTTTTTCATATTTTGCAAAGGAAATAACGCAATAAATATAAGAGTATTGTACAATGAAAAAAGATATAAGAATGATCGGAGGACGGGTGCCGGTCAATAAGATTATCCCGTTCAGTGCCGTGGACGGGCCGGGAAATCGCACCGCGATTTTTTTGCAGGGCTGCAACTTTGATTGTCGCTATTGTCATAATCCGGAAACACGGGCGCTTTGCATCCAGTGCGGGAAGTGCATCGAAACCTGTCCGGTGAAGGCACTTTCCATGCAGGATGGAACTGTTCGGTTCGATCCGGTAAAATGCGTAGCCTGTGATACCTGCATTAAAACCTGTGAACACAATGCCAGTCCTCGCATACGGTATATGAATGCCGAGGAAGTCCTGCAGGAAATTCACAAAAACGTACCTTTTATCCGGGGTGTAACAGTATCCGGAGGAGAATGTACCTTTTATCCGGAGTTTCTGCGGCAACTTGGCCGACACCTAAAAGAAGAGGGGCTTGGGTTTCTGCTGGACAGTAACGGAAGTTATGATTTTTCGGAAGATCCGGCAGGGCTTCTGCCGGTGATCGATGGAGTAATGCTCGATATAAAGAGCTGGAGTCCGGAAGATCACAGGCGGGTCACCGGCTGTGACAATGCTTTGGTACGCAGAAACCTGAACCTTCTGGGCGAAAGCGGAAAGCTGTTTGAAGTCCGTACCGTAGTGGTACCGGAACTTTTTAATGCAGAAGAAACGGTACGGGAAACAGCACGTGCAATCCGTCCATATCGAAAGCGCGCACAGGAAAACACAAGCGGAGAAGTCCGGGATATCCGGTATAAGATCATTAAATACCGGCCAATGGGTGTGCGCGGACAGTATCGGGATATGGTTCCGCCGACGGATTCGTTTCTTCAGCATTTGAAAGAAATTGCACAGGAAGAAGGCATTTCGGATGTTGTTCTGATCTGATCTGTCTATATTGTGAAAATTTGGTGTGAAAGAAACAAATTTAGCATGAAACTAAAGCGATGTTTTAATAGCGAACAAATTGTATATATGGTATTCTTTTAGGTAGTTTTAAGGAAGGGGATTGCCTGATGAAGAGCAATATGGATAACAGTACAGTGGTCATTCAGATGAAGGACATTGTAAAGAAATTCGGAAACTTTACAGCGAATGATCACATCAATCTGACAGTTTACAAAGGAGAGGTTCACGCCATTCTGGGAGAAAATGGCGCCGGTAAATCCACACTCATGAACGTCCTTTACGGTATGTTCAAGCCGACTTCCGGTCAGATTTTCATTAATGGAAAAGAAGTATCGATTGATAATCCGGAGAAAGCCATCGAGCTGGGAATCGGTATGGTGCATCAGCATTTTATGCTGGTACAGCCGTTTACGGTAACAGAGAATATTATTCTTGGTGCAGAGCCGATGAAGGGAATGAAGGTCGATCTCAAGACAGCTCGTGCAAAAATTCTGGAACTTTCCGAAAAATATAATCTCAAGGTAGATCCGGATGCAAAAGTACAGGATATTTCGGTCGGTATGCAGCAGCGCGTAGAGATTCTGAAGGTTCTTTACCGCGGTGCGGATATTCTGATTCTTGATGAGCCTACCGCATCATTGACTCCGCAGGAAATCGATGAGCTTATGGAGATCATCCGGAATCTGACCGGTGCAGGCAAGTCTATTATTCTGATTACCCATAAGCTGAAGGAAATCAAGGAGTCTTCCGATAACTGTACGATCATTCGCCGGGGCAAGTATATTGATACAGTTAAGGTTTCTGATGTTTCAGAGGATGATCTTGCCGCTATGATGGTTGGCCGTCAGGTAAACTTTACGGTTGAAAAGAAAGAGCAGGAGCCGGGCGAAGTAAAGCTTGAGGTAAAAGATCTTCATGCGAAGGATTATAGAGGGGTTGAAGTACTGAAGGGCTTGAACTTAAAGGTACATGCCGGAGAAATCGTAGGTCTTGCTGGTATCGATGGCAATGGTCAGTCCCAGCTTGTTGAGATCATTACCGGTCTTGCAAAGGCAACTTCCGGTGAAGTGCTTATGAATGGTGAGAATGTTGTAAACATGACACCGCGGCAGGTATTTGATAAGGGAATCTCCTCCATTCCGGAAGACCGCCAGAAGCATGGACTGGTTATGGATTTCAGTGTTGTGGAGAACATGGTACTGCAGAGTTTCGCAGAGGAGCCGTTTGCGAAGAATGGTATCTTGAACAAGAAAGCGATGCGGAATCATGCAACGAAGATGATCAGTGACTTTGACATCCGTCCGGTAGGATGTGAGGAACGCCTGGCCAAGGAGCTTTCGGGTGGTAACCAGCAGAAGGTTATCATTGCCCGGGAGGTTCATAACGATAAGGATCTCCTGATCGCGTTTAATCCGACCAGAGGTCTGGATGTCGGCGCAATTGAATTCGTACATAAATATCTTGTACAGCAAAGAAACAAGGGAAGGGCAATCCTTCTGGTATCGTTTGAGCTTGATGAAATCATGGGACTTTCCGATCGCATTAATGTTATTTTTGATGGTAAGATTAATGGTGAGATGCCTGGAAAGGATGCTGATCAGTACAAGCTTGGATTGATGATGGCAGGAGGTAAGGCATAATGAAAAAGAAGATTTTAGACAGCAATGTGCTTTATATACTGATCTCCATTGTGCTCGGTTTCGTATTCGGAGCACTGCTGCTCACCATTATCGGAGTTAATCCGGCCGCAGCGTATGGAAAGTTGTTCAATGGTATCTTTGGAAAGCCAAAGTTCATGACTTACAGCGTCGTATATGGCGCACCGCTGATCCTCACAGGACTTTCTGTAGCGTTTTCTTTCCGTACCGGCGTCTTTAATATCGGTGCGGAAGGCCAGTATGTAGTCGGTACTTTGGCCGCAGCTACGGTTGGTATTCTTTGCCCGCTTCCTCCGGTCATTCATGCAATTGTATGCATTCTGGCCGCTGCCTGTGCCGGTGCATTCTGGGGATGGATCGTAGGACTTTTAAAGGTCAAGAAGGGCATCAACGAAGTACTGTCCTATATCATGTTAAACTGGATTGCTTTTTACCTTTCCAATTATGTGGTAAACATCAAGAGTATTCATACCGATCAGGGTGCAGAGGCAACCAAGAATATTCTTTCATCCGCATCCATTAAAATGCCGAAGGCTATCGCAAAGCTTACAGGCTGCGGTGATGTTCACTGGGGTATCCTTCTTGCTGTCTTTGCAGCGATTGCCATCTGGTTCATTATGACAAAGACAACCTTTGGATATCAGCTTCGTGCCGTTGGTTTTTCGAGAACGGCTGCGGAATATGCCGGTATCAGCTCCAATAAGGTATTTTTAATGTCGATGTCCATTTCCGGTCTTTTGGCCGGCATTGGCGGTGCAATCCAGCTTCTCGGTATGAGTGAGCGTATTCCTCAGTTTGCCGCACAGGAAGGTTATGGTTTCCAGGGAATTACCGTTGCATTGATCGGTTCTACCAATCCAATCGGCTGTATCTTTTCCGGATTGTTCTACGGGGCAATGAAGTACGGCGGAAACAAGCTGACAGTTATTAAGGTTCCGACGGAAGTAGTAAACATTATCATGGGAACTATCATTATTTTCATTGCAATCGCACCTGTATTTAAGATGCTTCTGCAGAAAGCAAGTGCAAAGAAGGAGGTAAAGGAATAATGCTGATCACAAATTTAGGTCTTTTGATCAATGCTATGCTGATCTCCACACCGCCGCTTCTTCTTGCCGGACTGGGTTCCTGCTTTTCGGAGCGTTCCGGTGTCGTAAACATCGGTATCGAAGGTATGATGACACTGGGCGCCTTTGTAGGTGCGGCTGTGGCATACTTTACCGGCAACGGCTGGCTCGGTTTCTTCTGCGGAGGACTTGCCGGAGCGCTGCTCGGACTTATTCACGCACTGGTATGTGTAAGCATGCATGCGGATCAAACGATTGCCGGTACAGCAATCAACTTCATCGGACCGGGCTTCGCGATCTTCCTCTGCAAGGCTGTGTTTGAGAACTCTTCCGATTCACCGGCGCTTGATACGGCAGCGAAGCTTCCGAAAATGTTTGTAGGTGTATTTCCGGCCGGTTCTTTCGGATACAATGTTATCTCAACCTATCCGGTAGCATATTTGAGCTTCGTCCTCGTGCTTCTCTGCTGGTTTGTCTTCTTTAAGACAAGATTTGGTATGCGTCTTCGTGCTGCCGGTGAGCATCCGGAGGCCTGCGAGACACTTGGTATCAACGTATACGTCGTTCGTTATATCTGTGTTATCCTTTCCGGCTTCCTTTCCGGACTGGGCGGTGCATTTGTAACATTGGCTACGGTATCCCAGTTCCGTCCGGCTGTTATCGTCGGTCAGGGATTCATTGCCATTGCAGCGGTAATCTTTGGTAAATTCACACCGCAGGGCACACTGGTTGGCTGTCTGATCTTTGGCTTCTGTAATGGTATCAAGTCATTGCTTGGCGGATCCAATATTGTAAGTCCTAATATCCTTTCCATGATTCCGTATGTGGTAACGCTTCTTACTCTGATTTTCTTTGTAGGTGCGGGCCATGTACCGGCAGCAAACGGAAAGCCATTTGTACGTAATAAGTAAACATCGCAAACTTAGCCGGGGCTTTTGCTCCGGCATTTTTTATGTGAGATAAGATCTTTACGCGGCTTATGAGAAGAATGCCTATTGCCGATGTGTATCCGGGAACATGGCGTAAAACTTGCTTTTATAGGCGTAATCGGCTATAATCGTCGGAGTTTGACCATATACAGGGGAAATCATCTCTGTATCCACAACGTGAAGCAAAGCGTAATTTCAGCTTCTGCAGGAGCTCTTTCATATAAAGGAGGACTGTAAATGATCGCTGCAAGCAATCTGACTTACAGAGTCGGTAAGAAAGCCTTATTTGAGGATGTAAACATCAAATTCACAGAAGGTAACTGTTATGGCGTAATCGGTGCAAATGGTGCCGGTAAGTCAACATTTTTAAAGATCCTTTCCGGCGTACTGGAGCCGACGAACGGAGAAGTTGTTATGACTCCTGGTCAGCGTCTTTCCGTACTCGAGCAGGATCAGTTCAAGTATGATGAGTACACCGTACTCGATACGGTTATTATGGGAAATAAACGTCTCTATGACATCATGAAAGAGAAGGATGCCATCTATGCAAAGCCGGAATTTTCAGATGAAGACGGTATGCGTGCCGCTGAACTTGAAGCAGAATTTGCAGCAATGGATGGTTGGAACGCAGAAGCCGATGCAGAAACCATGCTGAATGGTCTCGGTATCCAGACCGAGCTTCATTATAAGATGATGAACGAATTAAAGGGTTCTGAGAAGGTAAAGGTTCTTCTTGCAAAAGCACTGTTCGGTAATCCGGATATTCTTCTTCTCGACGAGCCGACGAACCATCTTGATCTCAATTCAATCGAGTGGCTGGAAGAGTTCCTGATCAATTTTGAAAACACCGTCATCGTTGTATCTCATGATCGTTATTTCTTAAATAAAGTTTGCACCAATATTGCGGATATCGATTATGGAAAGATTTCACTCTTTGCAGGAAACTATGATTTCTGGTTCGAGTCTTCCCAGCTCATTATTCGTCAGCAGAAGGAAGCAAACCGGAAGAAGTAAGAGAAAATCAAGGAATTACAGGAATTTATTCAGCGTTTCTCTGCGAATGCGTCCAAGTCCAAGCAGGCAACATCTCGTAAGCGTGCGCTCGAAAAGATCGAGCTGGATACCATCAAGCCGTCTTCACGTCAGTATCCGTATATTGTTTTCAAGCCAAATCGTGAAATCGGTAATGATGTACTGGAAGTCAAGAATCTTACAAAGACCATCAATGGCGTAAAGGTTCTCGACAATGTATCCTTTATTGTAAACCGTGATGATAAGATTGCGCTGGTAGGCCCGAATGAGCTGGCAAAAACAACACTTATGCAGATCATTTCCGGTGAAATGGAGCCGGACAGCGGTGAATATAAGTGGGGTGTAACGACAACCCAGTCCTATTTCCCTAAGGATAATACGAAAGAATTCAAGTCGGAGGACACGATTGTAGAGTGGCTGACACAGTACAGCCCGGATAAGGATACCCAGTTTGTACGCGGATATCTAGGACGTATGCTCTTTAAGGGCGATGATGGCTTAAAGAAAGTCAACGTTCTTTCCGGAGGTGAGCGTGTACGTTGCATGCTCAGTAAGATGATGATCAGTGGTTCCAATGTTATTATCCTGGATGAGCCGACAGACCATCTGGATATGGAGTCGATTTCTGCACTGAACGATGGCCTTAAGAGCTTCCCGGGCGTTATCATTTTCGCATCCCGTGACCATCAGGTTGTAGAAACAACAGCAAACCGTATATTTGAATTCATTGACGGAAAGCTGATTGATAAGATGACCACTTACGATGAGTATCTGGCATCCGATGAGGAAATCAAAAAGAGATTCGTTTTCTCTGTCACAGACGACGATGCAAACGACGATTAATAAAGAAAATGCGGCATTTCATTTACGAATGCCGCACTTTCTTTTATTATGAGATAGTCGAAACAGGTCGAAAATATAAGTGTTTTTGAATTTACAGAATGAAGGGAAATGAAAATGAAGAAAAACAAGTTTGTACTCGGCGCATTGACATTGGCAATGAGTCTGAGCCTTACTATGCCATCTTTTGCATTCTTTCGACAGGCGTCATCCATCAAAGGAATCTCCACGTCCGATGTAAATATGCTGCAGGATGTAACGGAGCTTGGATGCCAGCAAGTGGTATTGTGCGTTCACGCATCGTTTCTGAAGGACAGTCAGCAGATGCGTTCGCTGAAGGCTCTGATCAATCAGATGAACCAGAGAAAACTGACAATTACGATGATTGTGCTGAATGATTACCAGGCCGGAGACCCGATTATTCCAGCCGGATCCGAAGGCAGCGGAGCAGCGTATTATCAATTTAATACCTTGGATGAGGCGGGCATAAAGCGTACCATGGAGGTTGCCAATGCATACGCCCGTGAATTTAAAGATACGGTTTCAAACTGGGTCATCGGAAATGAAATCAACAACCGTCAGGTATATAACTATATGCCGGGTACCGATATAAACAGTTATAACAAGGCATACGCAGATGCATTCCGGATTTTCTATAATGCCATCAAGGCACAAAACCCGGAGGCCCGCGTATTTATTCCGTTTGACTACAACTGGACACAGGGCAATGGCCTGATTTACCCGACTTTGAATATGCTGCCGACGCTCAATAATTACCTCGCAGATACGGATTATGGTATTGCCTGGCATCCATATCCGCAGGATCTTGCCAATGCAGATTTTCTGAATTCTTCTCCTTTAGCGGTGGATCGTCCGAATAGTCCGATCGTAAATATGAAGAACCTTCATGTGCTTACGGATTATCTTCAGCAGCAGAATATGCTGAGTCCGACCGGACAGGTGCGTCATGTGATACTGAGTGAAGAGGGATTCTCCAGTGCCCGTGGCGAGGATGTACAGGCGGTAGCCATTCAGCAGGCGTATGAGCTTGCAAAGGCCAATCCATATGTAGAGGGATTTCTTATGAGCCGACTGGTAGATGCACCGGTTGAGGTAGCACAGAATTATAGCTTTGGACTTTGGTACAGTGATGGAAATGAAGCAAATCCAACCACGAAAAAAATGGCCTGGTATACCTATCAGCAGTTGAATTAAATACATCGAAACAGCGCTGAAATGATTCAGAAAAAGATTCAGCCATAAAAGAAACAAGCCTGCAGAATGTTGTTCTGCAGGCTTGTTTTTATAAATACGGAATATCCAATGATCGTAATCAGAAATTTATTACAAACGTCCTTCTTTGGTAAGGTCAATGAAGGCCTTCATTTCATCGGTAACCCATTTGTCCTTATGATAGAAAATCTGGCGGTACATGGTCATTTCAAAGTCACCAACCTTGATTTCTTTCAGGCTGCCGTTATTCAGATCTTCCTGAACGGCAAATTTCGGAAGGAAGGAAATGCCCTTGTTTTCCTTAATAAGCCGGATCAGAATCTCGGTATTGCCGGTTTCGAAGAACGGACGGATAGACATACGCTCTGCTGCAAGATCCTGCTCCAGCGCATAACGATAGTTGGAATTCTTTTCCGTAAGAAAAAACGGCAACGTACAAAGATCACTGAGATGCACGGAATGCTGGTTCGCAATTTCCATCTCCGGGCTGGCAACAAAGATGATCGGCTCCGGCTCCTCCAGAATTTTGATCCAGTTGGAATCATAGACGCGGCGGTCCAGAAAATAAACAAGATCAACCAGATTATGTTCCAGCATGTCGGACAGTTCCTTAGGAGAACCGGTTTTGATTTCAAAAGAAATTTCCGGAGAATGTTCATAGAAATGGCGAATCACGTCCGGAAGCTTATAAGTTAAAAGAGATTCCAAAGATCCAATGCGAAGGGCATGGGTCTGGAGCTGCGGGTTTCCAAGAGCCACATGAACATCCGAAACCTTCCGAAGGATTTCATTGGCATACGAAAGAAATTCACGACCAGGCGGTGTAAGTACGACGTGACGTCCCACACGATCAAAAAAGCGGGTATTGAATTCCTGCTCGAGCTGCCGGATCTGAATGGTTACGGCGGCCTGAGTATATCCCAAAGCCTCAGCTGCTTTGCTGAAACTCTGCATTTCCACAATCTTTACAAACGAGTTAAGTTGTCTGATTTCCATAGCAAGATCTTCCTGTCATCCTGATGATTATGGTAAAAAACGCTTTGCCTAAAAACGATAGATTGTTAAGCAATAAACCATTGGTATTATACAGAAGCAGGAAAGGAACTTCAAGAATTTTATAAAACAGATTTAATAAACGCATAAATACGATAAAAATCCGAAATGCACAGAAGAGAATGAGAAGAAGGAGTATTAAAGAATTCTTAAATACCGTGACGAAAATGCGAAATCTAGTATAATAAGGGCAAAAGTGTTTTGCGTTGAGGGTGAATGTGGACGAGCATCGAAATATAAAACTCAATAAAAAGAATATTAGAAGCAGCATCCGAAGTCGGAAACGTCAGAATAATCCGGTCAAAATCTGGATATTTCGAAGCCTGAGCGTGCTTTTAAGCCTTTTGTTTTTAATGTCTTGCATCTTTCTCGGGTATCAGATACAGGGACG
>ONLM01000005.1 GCA_900318695.1 uncultured Eubacteriales bacterium
CGCTGTTTTGTGGCGACTTGATGTACTATACACGTCTCAAAGCCCTATGTCAACATCAAATCGAAAATTTTTCTAAAATTATTTTCGCTGTATGTGATATAGTATGTAAGTTCCTATTGGTTTACTGGAAAGCGAGGTACCATGGAGAAGAATTTTGACATAAATGAAAATGGTTTTAGCATCCGTTGCAAACTATACTATGGAAAGGATCTTCACGATCTCCATAACATTGTTATTGCAACATACGGATTTGGAGGTAATAAGGATAATAAGGCAATCAGCAAATTTGCAGAGCGCCTCATTTCTAAATATAAAGGATATGGCATTATTTGCTTTGACTGGCCGTGTCACGGCAAAGATGCCCGTAATAAGCTTATTTTAGACGAATGTATGACTTACCTTGATCTGGTCACGGCCTACGCCAAAGAAGAATTTCATGCCGACACCATATTTAATTACTCATCCAGCTTTGGAGCCTATGTTACATTGCGTTATCTTAATACTTATCAAAAAAATCCTTTTCATAAAATTGCATTCCGCTGCCCGGCAATTAAAATGTACGATGCGATAAATGCCGGTGTTACAGAGGATGAGCACGACAAGCTTGCAAAGGGAAAGGAAATTATTCGCGGTTTTGACCGAAAAATCAAGCTTACACAGGATTTCTTTGATGACTTAAGGGATCATGATGTAAGTAAGGAGGATTTTCTCGATTATGCCGATTCGATCCTTATGATTCACGGCACGCGGGATGAGATGGCTCCGATCGAAGTCTCCAGAGAATTTTCCGAAAATAATGTTATCGAATTAATTCCTGTAGAAAACGCTGATCATCCATTCTCTAATCCGACCTATATGGACTTTGCGATTCAGAAGATCATCAGTTTTTTCGGCTCAGACGAGTGATTACAAGGAATAAAAATAGCTCTTTAAATCAAACGACTATACAATAAAGCAAGCTCCCGGCGTATAACCGGGAGCTTGCTTTTACTCTGTCCTGTTTCAATTATGTCAATTTCAGACTTCAGAATGATCTCTGCGTTTGGCATGCACCCGTACAAGAATCTCCTGAAGTTCTTTTTCATGTCTATGATCCACATGACATTGGCATCCACCATGTGAGGAACAATTGCTGCAACTATGTCCGCACGAACCGATTCCATTCTTTCGATCTTTTATTATCTTCCAGGAAGCAAGCCCTGCAAGAATCAATAAACATATAATTACGAATAGATTTGCTGCCATCATTATTCCTCCATAGTCTATTATCTACCGTTTTCTCCATCCAGCAGTCCTACACCGGCAGGAAAACCTTTTATGCGGTAGCAATTTGCCCAACGCTTGTATACTCTTTCTCCGGAGCTTTTCTGAATATAAGGTAAAGAAGTCCCGCAAGAAGAACAAGCGCTACAATTGTCCAAACACTGAAGGCAACCTGGCCAACAGCCAGACCTACCAGCTGATAAATAATCAACGTTACAACATAAGCACCAAGATTCTGGAATAAAATGGCAAACCAGAAGAATTTACGATTACCAATTTCCTTGGCCATAGATGAAATCGCTGCAAGGCAAGGTGAATCAAAGAGATTGAACATAAGATATGCTACAGCAGCCATAGTTGTCGGGAAGAATGCGAGATATGCATCATGATATGCTGCATCGTACTCTTCTACACCTTCTCCGATTGCTGAAAGAAGTGACATGGTTGAAACAATTCCTTCCTTTGCAACAAATCCGGAAAGTGTTGCTGCAACCGTCTGCCATGAACCAAATCCCAAAGGAGCAAAGAGTGGTGCAAGAATACCACCGATTACGGCCAAAATAGAATCTTTTGACTCTACAAGACCAAACGAACCATCTACAAAGCCAAAGCTTGCAAGGAACCACATTACCGCACAGCATAAGAAGAGAATAGTTCCCGCTTTCTTGATAAATGCCCACAATCTCTCCCAGACATGAATCAATACACCCTTAACCGATGGAGCATGATACTGCGGAAGCTCCATAACAAACGGAACCGGATCGCCGTTAAAATACTTTGTCTTCTTAAGAATAATGCAGTAAATAATAACCAAAGCAATGCCGCCAAAATAGCAGGCCGGTGCCATCCACCATGCGCCGCCCATAATAAAACCGGCAATGGCTGCAATAACCGGCAGTTTTGCTCCGCATGGAATCATGGTTGTTGTAATCATCGTCATACGGCGGTCTTTTTCACTTTCAATTGTACGTGTTGCCATAATGCCCGGAACACCACAACCAGAAGAAATCAAGAATGGAATAAAACTCTTTCCGGAAAGGCCGAACTTTCGGAATGCACGATCCATAATAAACGCTACTCTGGCCATGTATCCGCAATCCTCCAAGAAGGACATGCAAAGGAAAACAACGGCCATCTGCGGTACAAATCCTAACGGTGTTCCGATTCCGTGGATAATACCATCTACAACCAGTGAAACCAGCCAATCGGAAACGCCTGCGCCTTCAAGCAAACTTCTGGCTCCCGGCTCAATCCACTCTCCAAAAAGAGTGTCATTTGTCCAGTCTGTCATCTGCGAACCAATTGTTGTTACGGAAACGTAATAAACCAGGAACATTACAACCGCAAAAATCGGTAATGCCAAAATTCGGTTTGTTACGATCTGGTCGATCCGATCCGAAAGTGTAAGAGCGCCTTCTACACGTCCCTTCTTAACCGTACGGCTTACAAGTTCTGTAATGTAATTGTATCTCTGGTTTGTGATAATGCTTTCTGCATCATCATCAAGTTCCTTCTCGCAATCCGTGATATGAAGCTCCATATGTTTCCGAAGATCTTCATTCATTCCTTTGACATTCTCTAATGCCTTTGTATCACGTTCAAACACCTTGATTGCATACCAACGAAGCTCCTTCGGATCTACAAGCGCTTCAATGGATTCTTCAATATGAGCAATGGCATGTTCAACACTACCGGTAAACACATGCGGAAGTTCCTGATGCTTATGTGCCTTGGCAACCTGTATGCAAAGCTTTGCCGCATCAATGGTATTCTTGCCCTTTAAGGCAGAAATCTCAATTACCTTACAGCCAAGTTCATCACCAAGCTTTTGAATATCAATATTGTCGCCATTCTTGCGAACAAGATCCATCATGTTAATTGCTACAACAACTGGAATACCGATTTCCACAAGCTGTGTGGTGAGATAGAGATTACGCTCAATGTTGGTACCGTCAATAATATTGAGAATTACATCCGGCTTCTCATTAACAAGGTAATTTCTGGTTACAACTTCTTCCAATGTATACGGACTGAGAGAATAGATACCCGGAAGATCCTGGATTACAACATCCTTCTCTCCTCTAAGGCGTCCTTCCTTCTTTTCTACCGTAACACCCGGCCAGTTACCCACGTACTGCGTACTGCCTGTAAGATCATTGAATAATGTTGTCTTACCGCAGTTCGGATTTCCTGCTAATGCAATTTTAATTTCCATTATCGCTTTTCTCCTCTTCCCATATACTCATTCATATATAATGTATTGCTGCAATTTAACTCATTTCCAAAATCTCAGCATCCTGCTTTCTTAATGAAAGCTCATATCCTCTTACTGTGATCTCTACCGGATCGCCCAGAGGGGCAACTTTGCGCACATAAATGCGGGTTCCCTTTGTAATCCCCATGTCCATGATTCTTTTCTTTAAAGCACCCTCTCCATGGATCTTAACCACATTTGCATATTCGCCTACTGAAACGTCCCTTAAAGTTTTCATTTTTGAGTCTCCCCTATTTAAAATTAGTATAATCTAAGCTATGAGCAAAAAAATATACCTTTTACTGAACCATAATCTTTGATGCCATTTGGTCGGTTATTGCAAGTCTCGCATTTTTGACACCAACAATAATGTTACCGCTACCTGGCGCCGCAATGACCACGGTCTGCTCCCCTGGTACAAATCCCAGATCCTCCAGGTGTTTTTTTATTTCAGGGCTTCCCCCGACTCTGGCAATCAACAGTTTTTCTCCCGGTTTTGCGAATGATAAAGGCAACATGGATTCATCCCCTTTCTTTTAAACCTAGATGAGCCTAACACATCGTAGCGGCGTCTGTCAATAGGCAATGCTATCGTTTTGTAGTCTATCCTATCTAAAAGAAGTCATATAAAAATGCCATACCAAAAAAATGGTATGGCAATACTGCTTTTCTTTATTCTTTTACAACATCCAGTTTCAATGTTTCATCACTGATTACCGTAAACCGCAGACTCCCGCAATCTCCTTTTACCACGACATGAATCGTATCTTTCCTTCTCACTGCTTCGATTTCTACTAGTTTTTCCCCTTTTACCGAATAAATCCTCTGTCTCTCTGTATGACCATCCTGCAAGTAAACCATACATACTTCTGCATTCTCTGCATAATCATAATCCGGTACATCTTCCCGCGCTCCATACACAAGTATCGTGTTTTCTCTTGCCAAAAGCGGAAAACTTCTGTAATCGAATTTCTCTTTGATCCAGCTTCCGCCTTCATAAGTCTTCTTAGTGATCAGGTTGTACCATCTGCCCTTCGGAAGATAATATTCGCATTCTCCGCTTTCTTTAAATACCGGTGCCACTAGAATGCTGTCCCCCAGCATATATTCCTTATCCAGTACATCGCACATCCTGTCTTCCGGAAATTCCATAAACATTGGCCGCATCATCGGAATACCGCTTATATGCGTTTCCACTGCCTGACTGTAGATATAAGGCATGAGTCTGCATTTCAGATTCACCAGCTCACGAAGAACATCACAGGCTTCCTCATCAAATAGCCATGGCACCCTATAGGACACAGAGCCATGCAGACGGGAATGTGACGAAAAAACGCCGAATTGACACCAGCGTTTATATATGTCCGCTGAGGCGGTCTGCTCAAATCCGCTGATATCATGGCTCCAGAATCCAAAACCACCACAGGCAAGTGAAAGACCGCCACGAAGCGTTTCTGCCATAGATGGATAACTTGCGCTGCAATCACCTCCCCAATGAACCGGGAACTGTTGTCCGCCAACGGTTGCAGACCGCGCAAAAAGGCAGGCTTCACCGCTTCCTTTTTCACGTTCAAGCAAATCAAAAACCGTTTTATTGTAAAGATACGTATAGTAATTATGCATTTTCACCGGATCTGATCCATCAAAATACACGATATCCCTTACCGGTATTCGCTCTCCAAAATCGGTTTTAAAACAATCCACTCCCATATCAAGCAGCATTTTCAAAAAACTCTGATACCAATGGGCGGCCTCCGGATTTGTGAAATCAACGACTCCCATTCCTGCCTGCCAGAGATCTGTCTGCCACACATCACCGTTTACCTTCCGGAGCAGATAGCCCTTTTGCTTTGCTTCCCGAAAGAGCGGGGATTTCTGTGCAATATATGGATTGATCCAACAGCATATCTTTAATCCCCGTTCATGGTATCTCTGCAGCATTCCTATGGGATCGGGAAAGGTATCCGGATCCCATGTAAAATTGCACCATTCAAACCCTTTCATCCAGAAACAGTCAAAGTGAAAAACCCGAAGCGGAATATTCCGTTCCGCCATTCCGTCAATGAAACTGCTCGTGGTTTTCTCATCATAATTTGTCGTGAATGAAGTAGTAAGCCAGAGTCCGAAAGACCAAGCCGGAGGTAATGCGGGCTTTCCGGTGAGTTCCGTATATTTGCTTACCGTTTTCTTGGGGGATCCGCCATTGATCACATAATACGTCAGCCTTTCTCCCGCTACAGAAAACTGTGCTCTTTCTACTTTTTCGGAAGCGATTTCAAAAGATACATCCTCCTCATGTGCCACATACACACCATAGCCCTTGCCGGTAATATAAAAAGGAATATTTTTATAGGAGAATTCACTGGCAGTTCCACCATCTCCATTCCACATATCAATTGACTGTCCGTTCTTTACAAAAGGTGTAAATCGTTCTCCTAAACCGTAGATATTCTCATCAATATCTATGCTCAGGCCTTCCACCATATATGATTGCTTTGTGATTTTATTAAGCATTCTGGCACAGGAATGATACCCCGTCGAGGTTAAAACCCGCCCATTACTCATAAACTCAATCTTCCATTCCCCGGGGCGTTTGGAGATTACGGCATCCGTTTGTCCGCTTCGATAAAGGATATGTTCATCATCTTCCTGTATGCTGACATGTGCCGCCGACTCGTGAATTTCCGCATAAGGTCCTTTCTCCAAAGCACCTTCAAAATGGGTTACGGAAACTTTGATTACATCATCCGCCGGACTTGAAAAACGGAAGGTCAGCATTCCGAGATTCAAACTATCGCTTCTCCCGGCAACATGTTTCGCCGGGACATAGACCGTCAGATTGTCTCCTTCCACGTTCCGGTCTGCATATTCAACCGCATAGACCGGTTCATACTCCTCTTTTAAAAGCCAATACCCGTTCGTAAATTTCATATATGTATCCTTTCGGTTATCATCAGTAAGGCTCATTACCTTCGGTGAGAAACTTCCTTCCAATCGGATTATCCCTTTACCGATCCTGCAGAAATGCCGCCTACAATATATTTTTGTCCAAGTATAAACACAATCAATACCGGAAGAAGTGTCAGCATAATGTCCGCTGCCACATAGTTCCATGAATTTTGAAACGCACCAAAGAAGTTATATACAGCCAGTGTCATTGGCCATTTACCGGAATTATTCAAATAATACAGCGGCATCGTAAAGTCATTCCAAACTGCCATGAAATTGAGTACAAATAAAGTCGAAATGATTGGTTTCAAAAGAGGCATAATGACTTTTACAAAAAGCTGTGCCGGAAAACATCCGTCAATCACTGCAGCTTCATCGATTTCTCTAGGTATTGTAGAAATAAAGCCGTACGATAAAAACAAACTGAGCGGGATATTTATCGCAGAATACAGCAGAATGATGCCAAAACGGGTATTCACCAGATGCAGAACCTGCATAACCTTCATTAATGCAACATTGTTGATCGGCATGGCAATCCCGGCAATAATAAAGTAATAGAGTATTTTATTCACACCATGATGATTTCTGGAAATAACGAAAGCCGCACAGGAAACAACCATCACTATAATCACACAGCTACAGGTCGCATACAAAAAGCCATTAAAGAAAGAACTCACAAGTTTTCCTTTCTCAATGACAATCGCATAGTTTTCAAATGCCCATCGTTTCGGCAAGGATAACGTCATGCTGTTAGCCTCTGCAGACGATTTAAACGAGTTCAAGAACAAAACAACCAGCGGAATCATTACGATCAGACTAAAAATCAGCGTCACCACATTTCCGATTGCATTCCGAATAGTTTTTTTAAATCGGCCCATCAGGCATCTACCTCCTTATTTTCCATTGCTTTAATAATGAAATAGAGAAGAAACAACATAATAAAAAACAGGATGCTGGATAGCGTTGTACCCATGGCCAGATCTCCTTTGGAAAACTCTTTAAATACGGCCGTATTTATAACATTTGTAGCTGTACCCGGTCCTCCGTTCGTCAGGGAATAGATCATGTCAAATACCCGAAGTCCATAAGTCACATTAAGAACTGTTACATTAAGAAGAATCGGCTTGAGAAGCGGCAGTGTGATATAAAAAAGTTTCTGACGGAAATTTGCTCCGTCCATACCCGCAGCCTCATAATATTCCGGAGAAATAGAAAGTAAGCCGGCAATCACAACAACCATGATGTATCCCATACCTTTCCAGGTATCCACTGCCATGACCGTAGGCCACACTACTTTCAGATCTGTAAGCCAGTTTCTGGCTAAAAATCCCAGCCCGACAGAACGAAGAAAATGATTCAGAAATCCCGTTGTCGGATGAAGCATAGACTTAAAAACAAGACCCACCACAAGATATGACATAACCTGAGGCGAAAAAATAATCATTCTGTGAAAATTCTTACATTTTATAAATTTCTGTGTGAGAAGCAGTGCCAATGCAAGACCTACCACTGTTTTTGCAATCGTCGTGAAAATCGTAAAGACGATTGTATTTGTAATATATGGTAAATATTTCGAATTCCCGGAAAAGATTGCACGATAATGTTCTAACCCGACAAAATGAATCTCATCTGAAAAATTATTCCAATCAGTAAAGGAATAACATATTCCCACGATTCCCGGAATGAAGCAAAGCAGGGTATAGATCGTCACTGCTCCAAGTGCAAAATACCATGGATACAATTTTTTATAATTCATACAAACCCTCTCTTCTTAAAGATCTGCGAGTAGGGGATATGATATACTCATTCTCCTACTCGCAGATTCACAACTTCTTTACTTCGTCCATCCCGGATCTTTCTGCAGCTTTGCCTGATCCGTACGTCGATCCATTATGGATTTAAGAACACCTTCCGGATCCAACGCACCTGTATACATAGCCTCCAAATCCTTGCCTACATCCATCCATTGGCTGTCAATATAATTTACGGATGTCTGTACAACCTGCGCCTTCTCGTAAGAATCAATAAACGCATTCTGCTCATCCGTATATTTTGTTCCCAGCTCCGGCCAGCAGATTGCATTAATATCCGGCTGTCCCTCCAATCTCTTCTTAAGATTCTCCGGTCTTGCCAGAAAATCAAAAAATGCTTCTGCTTCTGCAACATGCTTACTGTCTTTATTGATAAAATATGCATTCGATGCATTATTAACGCCAATCACCTGATTGTCGCCCCACGGCATTACAAATGCCCCCAGCTTTTCTTTGGCCTTAAAATCCGGATAATCTGCATCCACTTCACCAATCCATCCAAGCTCTCCGATCGTCATTGCACACCTTCCTGTGGCAATGGCTTCCTTCGCATTTTCCCATGCATTACTAAGATAATCATCGCCAAAATATCCGGCCTTTGCACATTCATCCAACTGCTTGATAACCGTAAGGAGTGTTGGAACATCCTTGAGATCCTTCTGATTTGCATTCAGTTCATCATATATTTTCGCATCGTCTTTAAGCCACTTGCCGCCGGTTTCAAAAAGCGGTAAAACTTGATGCCATCCATTGGTGGTTGCCTCATAAATCGGAGTGATCCCTGCATCTTGAATTTTCTGACAGACTGTCTTGAATTCAGCATAGCTTTTCGGTTCCTTCAGACCGAGTTTATTGAAGATTTCTTTATTGAAAATGTAGAAATACATTTTGGCTCCCGGGAAAGTAATGCCATAAGTCTTTCCTCCGGCAGAAACCGCTTCTTTAGCATTTACATCCATACGCTTAACCCATTCTTTATCCGAAAGATCCACACTATATTTATCCATATGAATGCTGGAAGCCATACCGATCGGTGTATCCACACAGATAATATCCGGTGCCTCCCCAGAGTCCATCTTTACTTTAATCAAGTCTCTCCATTGATCATCCGGCGAAATCTGAAAATCGATGTGAACACCGGTTTCCTTTTCATAATCCTCCGCCAGGCTCTGAACAATTCCTGATGTAGGAAGTCCGCTCTGATGACTTCCAAATGTAAGTGTGACTGTATTTTTGGCAACCGCATTAGCGGATGTTTCTGATGAAGACGACACTGCACTTGCGCCGCAACCGCCAAGTACGCCTACAAGCATTGCAGATACCATCGTTACTGATATCATCTTCCGTAACAAATTTTTTCTCATAGCTACTCCCTTTTCTATTTTTATTATTCTCACGTTTCTGATATAGCACCGGCTGTATATCTTTTTTCTAGATACAAGAATACCGCAACGTGCGTTTATGCAAAATGGACAATTCAGAACTCTTATTTGCATTTTTTTGAACAGCTATTTATAATAGCTTCCATGAAGAACAGAAGAATTGCATCCAAATTGCATAGACTATACCCACAAAAGGTCTATATTTTTGCAACATATGGACTTCTCACTCTTGTACTCCTAATTTCTTTTTTTATCTATACCTATCAATACACGGTCTC